>CAKJZE010000021.1 GCA_918285425.1 Clostridiales bacterium | reverse complement strand
TCATGCAATGGCTATTGTAAAACATTTTTAATTTTAAGTCAAGAGGTTTACGCGTTTTTCCCCGATTTTTTATAAGTATTTTTGATATTTATTTCAAATTTAAGAACTTTTCCAAATTAAACTTGTTCCAGCACTTTTGATCCTCTGGTGGATAAGCACGAAATACCATAAGCTCTTTGGTTGTTGGATGATAGAATTTCAGCTCCACCGCAAACAAATTGAGGTTGGCTTTTAGCATATCTTCTCCACCATATTTTTGGTCGCCATAGATTGGATTTCCCATGGTCGCAAGTTGCACCCTTATCTGATGCCCCCTGCCCGTATAAAGCTTTACTTTAAGCAAACTTACGCCATCAACTTCTGCAAGGCAGGTATAGTCAAGCTCCGCCTTTTTTGCGTCAGTCGTACTCATTGGAACGACAGAAACTTTGTTATTTTTCTCATCTTTCAAAAGATAGTTGATAAGTTTTGCCTGTTTAAGTTTCAGAGGATTGCAGACTACTGCAAAATATGTTTTTTCTGCAGTGTGGTCTCGGAATTGCTCTGAAAGTCTGTCCGCCGCCTTACTTGTCTTTGCAAACACCATAACACCACCGGTTGGCCTGTCAAGTCTGTGAACAAGCCCAACATAGACATTGCCTGGCTTATTGTATTTTTCTTTAATATACTCTTTAACCATGGTCAACATATCTTTATCACCTGATTCGTCTGGCATAGACGGAACATTTGCAGGTTTAAGCACCACAATCACATGGTTATCTTCAAATAAAATTTCCATAAATTCAATCCTTTTATTCAAATTTCATCATCGCACTTGTACCGCAAGGAAGTAAAACTCCACTTTCATCAGTTGGGATGCACAACTCATAAGCTTCACAATTCCCCTGTTTTGTACCAACGGCAAGATTTAAAATATTCTTTAATACCGTGGCACCCAGACCTGTGGTATAGCTGTTTATAAGAACAAACAGTGGCTTATCTGAAAGCACTTTAGCCGCAAGACAGACAAACTCATAAAGGCTGTCTTCCAACTTCCACACCTCGCCATTTGCACCCCTGCCATAGCTTGGCGGATCCATGATGATGGCGTCATATTTGTGTCCTCGCTTAATTTCACGTTCAATGAATTTTCTGCAGTCGTCCACTATATACCTTATTGGCGCAGATTCCAAACCTGAAAGTTTTGCATTTTCTTTGGCTCTTTCAACCATATTTTTGGCCGCATCAACGTGGCATACAGAAGCGCCCGCCTTTGCGCAAGCCACAGTAGCCCCACCTGTATAGGCAAACAAATTCAGCACGCTTATTGACCTTTTGGCATTTTCAATCAATTTCATCATTGTATCCCAGTTATATGCTTGCTCTGGGAAAAGTCCGGTATGTTTAAAGCCCATAGGCTTAATCAAAAACCTTAAATTTTTATAGCCAACAGTCCATTCTTCTGGGTATTTTTTTAGGTTTTGCCAACCGCCGCCACCATTACTGCTTCGGTGATACCAAGCATTGAGTTTTGGATAGGCTGACAAATTTTGTTCCGCCTTCCAAATAATTTGAGGATCAGGACGAAGGAGAAACACATTCCCCCATCTTTCCAATTTTTCGCCATCACCGGTGGCTATTATTTCATAATCTTTCCAATCACTTGCAATTTTCATGATAATTCCCTGATATTAATAGTTGTCCAAAATTGTCTGCATATCAATTGTGTCAGCAGTTGTCACAACCCCAATAGGTTTCTCGTTATAGTTTCCATTTTTTGTGATAATAACAACAGAAAGTTTACGGTTGGATTGAAACAAGTATAAAACTGTATCAATAGTCACAGTTGCAGGAACAACTTCAAAAGAATTGTTCCCACTTGAAAGGTCAACAGCTTCTTCAATTGACATCTCGCTTAAGTCGTCAAGATCCACCCCTGCAGAGATTGCAGCACCAATAGATTCCACAATAACTTTACGATTAACAATCCCAAACAAAGTGTCTTTTTTGTATACAGGTATAACAGAGTACCCTGTTTTAAACATTTGATCAATAACTTCTTTTAATGAAACTGTTGAATCCACAGTAAATACTGAACGATTTGCAACAGTGTCCATAACCCTTGGAGGCGTGCAAATAAGTCTTGCAATATGTTCAATTTTTTCAACCACTGCAAGGTTTGGCTCGGCAATGACTTCTTCGCTGTCACTGTGTACAATTGCGTTGCGCAAACGTCCATATTCAATCAAAGTGTCCTCATATTTTTTGATAACCGAGTTCACAGCAGCCGACCTTCTTATGCAGTCAGAAAAAGTTATTGATGGTTTTATGCCATAGATATCTCTTAAGCCTTTGTCAAGCTTGTTATATGCTTCCAAAAAACGCTTTGCATTACTTTCCATGTTATGCTCCTTACAGATAAATTTTATCACATGAAAATTATATAAGTCAAACAAAAGAAAAAATATATACAAAGACCTGTATATTGATAAAGATGACATAAAAAAACAAAAAATTGTCTTGCAAAAAGACAAATAATCATGTATAATACACTTGCGTTGCACTAGGTGGGGAGCCAGCGGTGCCCTTATCCTGAGATCCGCTATAGCAGGGCTGAATGCATTTCTCGGGGTCAAGCATGGAAGGCTGAATGGTGTAAGTGATGATGATATCAAGGTCTTGTGGGATGGCCACTTGTGAACCGTGTCAGAGCTTTGCGGCAGCAGCACTAAACAGGCGCGGTCATGCGCCACAAGGTAGCTTTGGGGGAGTTAACTGCATTGTTACCGCTTCGGTGTTTGGTTTCAAAAAATGATGTGCAACGCACCAAAATATGTGAATAAATATGCAATAAAAAAATCCACAAACGTGGATTTTTTGCTTTTTAAATATTACTTTTTGTTTTGTTCAATGTATTTTACCAAATCTCCAACTGTCACAATGCCAGGTATAGCCTCATCAGGTATGGAAATCTTAAATTCTTCTTCTAAAGACATAAGAATCTCTACAAGATCCAAGCTGTCAGCACCAAGATCAGTTGTGATATTTGTTTCACTTGTTATTTTTGCAGCATCCAATCTTAATTGTTTTGCCAAAATCTCTTTCACTTTATTTTCAACCATAAATAACCTCCAATTTTTCTTTACGTATTAAGTATAAACATTTTTACACACTTGTGCAAGTGTTTTTTAACTTTTTATTAACTGTTATACCATGTCTGTGTGTCTGCACCGTCCATTTTTGAAATCACAACCTCAATTGAAACCACATTGCCATTTCTTAAAACCTGAAATGTCACTGTTTCACCAACATTAAAGTTGAAGATATGATCATCAAGGCTATACAAATTTCTTACTGTAACAGTGTTTCCACTATAGGTGAAATTTAACACCTGATCATTTGTTTTAAATTCACTTCCTGAATCCACTTGCGTAACAATAATGGTTTGCTTTGGAATTTTGCGACCATCAATGATCTCGTATGTTTCATTGACATCAGCAATTCCCAATTTAATGCCAAGATCCGCACGAAGTGGCCTATTGTTCCTTAAAATATTCCTTGCAATACTTAAAGCCACGTTGCTTGGTATTGCATAGGCAATATTGTCAATATAGGATCCAGCAGACGGATTGTCATTTGTCTTTGCATTGACAATGCCAATCAATTTTCCCTGCGCATCAAACAGACCGCCGCCACTGTTGCCCGAGTTGATCGCTGCCGAAGTTCTCATAACCCTGTTGACCACGCTGTTGACCGTTACAAGGTCAATCGCCTTGCTTATATCACCACTTGTTATACTCAAACCAGTACCTTGAGGGTTGCCGTATGCCACACACTTATCACCTTCAATCACAAATGCACTATCCCCAATCTCTACAGGGCAAGCAGCACTTTGTGTGTAAAGCGGAGTTTCAATTTTCAAGACTGCAATGTCAAAATTGCTTGAATAACCAGTTGAAGAAACCAAGCTTGCCTTTATAGGTGTGAACGAGTCACTTAAGATAACATAGACCTGACTGTCATAGCCTCGCACAACATGATAGCAAGTCAAAATATAGCAAACGCCAGCACTTTTGTTATCTTGGAATATAACTCCACTTCCCTTGCTTCGCATTTTGGAAAACATTTCATAATCCACATCTGCAGAGCTTAACACCCCAAGTGGCATACCAGCATGTATTCTTACAACAGATGGTTTACATTTGCTTGCAACAGCGGTGACATCAATAGACCCCGATGTTTCAATATTAATTGTTGTATTTCCATTACCTGAAGGTGATTTCCTTATAACTGCAATAACAAGACCAGCCAAAACAACATTGCACAGCACCAAAATAAACAAAATCAAAGCAAATGCCTTACTTGGCCCCGCACTTCTTTCAGACCTATACTTTCTTGTCGAAGGAACCTGTCTGATAATAGGTTTGCTGTCGTAAGGTATCTTATCGCTGTTATATTGTTCGCCTGAATACTTCACTTTTGTATGTCCTCTTATATTATTTTACCACAACTTTGCGAGATTTTACAACTAAAATTATAACACTTATCAAGATTATTACGCCAATAACGCCCAAAATGACGTAAAGTATTATTCTGTAAACAGCCTGTGAGTTGTCAATATCATTAAACTCAACATTAAACTCGGTTTGATATTCTTGTGCCTCACTGCTTGTCAACTTTTTCCCCGTGACCTTTGCAACAATTTGGTATTTCCCTGCTTTTTTACCTGTGATTTGAATTTCTCCATCTTCGCCAGTTTCCAACTGAAGTGCACTTTGGTCATATTCATAAGTGATATCTGACACAGTTTCAAAAAGCGAGCTTGTCTGCACGCTGGCAACATAGGTTTTTCCCACTTCCGCACGAAGTGACGCAAGTGAAAAATAAACCGGCTTAAAGATGTTCACATAAATATTTTCTCTTGAAAATAACACAACATGGTTGACACCATCTTCAGGGTGCACACACTCATAGTAAATTTTATATTCCCCTTCATATTCAAATGTTATTGTTGAACCAAATGCTATGGTTGTTACAGTTCCGTCCGCATCTGGAATTACAACTCTGACGCGCCAAGTGTATGGATTGTGATTGTCCAAAAGGTTATCCTTCCCATAATAGGCATAGTTTACAACACCCGAAAGAAGTGGAACCTTATACGTATCACCAACTCCAAATTTGTCAGCCAAATCACTGCTTATGTGATTAAATCCCGAAATTGTATAGTCTTGTTTTTCTGTGACAGTGACTTTATCTTGATCTGACTGCACAATCTTAATGTCATAAAATAACAAATTCGCAAAAGATGGTGCCTGCTCTTCTTCAAATTCCGAAGTGAAATTTATTGTTATTCGCTTTGGCTCATACAAATATGTTCCATTTGAAATTTCGCCACTAATCTGTGCATCGTCAAATGCAAAAACAAACTTATTCCATGCATATGGTGATTCATCTAAAAGCCCTTTTGAAAGCAGATTTTTCAATTCTGTTTTTGTCAAATTAAATGTAATCGTCGCATCATTTACAAGTGTCAATGTCACCGTCAGATCATGCAGATTTATGGTGCTAAAATAAATCCACATTTCAAGAGCTAAATTTTCCCTATAGTCAATCTGATCTTGCTGATCAAGAGTTACATACTGATTGTTTATAATATTGTTTTCATCATGGTCCAGATTGAAAGATCGCCCTGTCATTCTGGTTTTACTTGTAAAATTAAATGGCGTAAAAATGTCAATATTACTGTTTTTTAAGTTATATTTTGACAAATTAGCATTAAAATTAGTTGGTACAAGTGAATATGTAACTTCGTCTGTTGTTGCAAAAACTATGGTATTACTTGAAAAAGAAACGCAAGCAAAAGAACTTACCAACATGATAAGTGCAACAACAATCATCAAAATTTTACACACTTGTTTTTTCATAACTCTCCTTAAATTTGCCAATCAATTGGCTCCCTTCCATTTTTTATCAAAAATTCATTAGTCTTTGAAAAGTGACGACACCCAAAGAAGCCACTGAATGCGGAAAATGGACTTGGGTGGGCTGCGGTAAGTATAAGATGTTTTTTGTTTGTTATAAGTGGTAACTTTGCTTTAGCGTTCGAGCCCCACAAAATAAACACGACTGGAGTATCAAGTGCATTGACTTTTCTTATTATTTCATCAGTGAAAGTTTGCCAGCCATATGTGCTGTGACTGTTTGGTTGCCCTTCACGCACTGTAAGGGTTGTGTTAAGCATCAAAACACCCTGTTTTGCCCATTTAACAAGACAACCATGGTCAGGCTCTGTTGTTCCAACATCGTCACTCATTTCCTTATAAATATTCTTCAGCGAAGGCGGAACTTTTATACCTGGAAGCACAGAGAAACACAGACCGTGTGCCTGTCCTTTTTCGTGGTATGGATCTTGCCCAAGAAGTACTACTTTCACTTGATCAAGAGGGCAAAGTTTCAGCGCAGAGAATATCTTTTCGCGTGGTGGATATACATGATATTTGTTATATTCCTGATCCACACGCTCTAAAAGTTCTTTAAAATATGGCTTATTGAACTCATCTTCCAGTGCCTGATCCCAGCTGTTGTTAAAAAACTTCATACACACTCCCTATATAATTTTATTTTATCACAAAACCCATATTTTGGCAAATATTTAATGAAAGGTTGATAAAATATACTTGTATTAAAGTTGCAAATCAAGCAAAAACTGCTTGCAAGAGAACAGTTTTATATGTATAATGAGGTCAAAGGAATAAGAAAATGAAAGGAAATTCACAAAGCAAACTTAAAATATGTGCCACAGCAATCTTTCTGTGTGTGCAAGCAATTTTGTTTTATATGATTTTGTGGTCAAGGGGAAATACTGTTGCCTGCGAGTATTCAGCTGTATGTCTGTGCTTTATCTTCGCACTTCTGCATATAAAAAATGATAAGCCAACCATACTAATAATTTTTGGGCTTTTATTCACTGTTATTGCTGACTTGTTTTTAGTTGTTTTTGGAGCCAAATACCGCACCTTTGGCATGACAGCATTTTCAATCGTTCAACTGATGTATTTTGCAAGGCTTTTGACTGGTCTGAAGTCACAAAAATTTATGTGGTTTAATATAATTACAAGAATTGTTTGCACATCCGCAGCACTTTCGGCTACAGCTCTTATTTTAAAGCATAAAACCGACCTTTTAAGCCTTGTTTCTGTGTTTTACTTTACAAATATTGTGCTTAACACTGCTTTGGCTTTTATCAGATTTAAAACTTCTCCACTTTTTGCTTTTGGACTTTTATTATTCTTGCTTTGCGATACCTTCATAGGCCTTCAAATTGCAGCGGGCACATATATAAACATACCAACAGATTCTTGGCTTTACAGTATCATTTCCCCAGGCTTTAACATTGCATGGATGTTCTATGTCCCATCACAAACACTTATTGCGCTGTCAGTCGCAAGAAGATAGAAATTTATATATCACATCATAAAAATTACTTTACTTAATGCAAATAAAAAACGGACTTGCACAGTCCGTTTTTTATATCTTTATTTTAAAAAGTTAAGCATGATTAGTCATCAGTTTCATCAGTTGATGATCTGTAAACAAATGCGTCTTTTTCTGCGCCAGTATTAGCATATGTCACAATAAGACCAAGATGTTTTCTTATTGGGTTTGCTGAAATAACTTCAAGCGCATTAGTATCACCATTTGTAACACTTGCAGCAAGAGCAATTTGAATTAATCCCGCATAAGTTGCATCATCAAGACCAAACATAGCTTGTAAGGTTTCTTTTTGACATAAACCAACATAAATCTCTGCATGGTCAAGCAATACACTCTTAACTGCAGCAACTCTTCCTGCAGCAGGAACACCAGCATCAACTACTGCCTTATATGCCTCTGCAACTGGATCGAATATTAAACCTACAGCTGGATCATAAGACACCATAATCGATTTAATAGCGTCTTTATTTGCATAACCGCCATTAGCCTCCAATTGACCAACAATGGCTTCAATACCTTCTTCAATAAACTCATTCATCTCTTCAAATGCAATATCTCTTAAGAAAGCATCTCCAACTTTTGCTTGAAGTGTAAGGTATTGAATACCCTGAACAACTGCAGCTCCATCATTTGCTGTTAAGATAGTTACCAGATCATCTAATGTTAAGTTAGTATTTCCATTCGTTATATATAATAAATAACCATTCCATGCTGCACCAACAGAATCACACATAAATTCATAACTAAATTCATCAATTGTCTTTTCAGCCATTAAAGCGGTATATGCCGCTGTGGCATAATTTTGAACATCATTTGAAATTATTGCTACTGTTGCAACAAGCTTATAAAACTCTTCCATGTTTGAATATTGACCAAGTGCATTCAAATATTGTCCACCAAGTACTTGAGCAATTACATTTTGTCCAAGGAATGTGTTATCATCATCTGCAGTATCAAGTGCTTGGTTCTTTCTTTCTGTTGTGTAATAGATTGGATTTCCACCCTCATCATCACCAACATAAAGTTTAAATGTTACTTGGAAGCTTGTCGCACCCTCTGCAGAAGCTTTATTTGTATCACCTGCTGTTGCAATTTGACAAATGAAGTTGAATGCAGACGCATTTTCTGTCTGTCCATTTGGTCTTTCAATTTCAAGTTGTGCAAGCATTGTTTTACCCATTGCTGAAATACCTGTATTAATACCAGTTTTAAGACCTGTAACAATTGCACCTGAATAACCATTGACAATGAACCAACCTTCATCACCAACAAGCATGTTATCAATTACAACATTTTTACCAATTGTGATTGTAAGGTCTTTCCATGCAGCATCACTTGCAATTGTTTTGTCTGGATCTTCAACAGCGATTGCACCACCACCAAAGTTTGCAAGTCTTGTGTTTTGCATTTCAAGTTCAACTGCATTATATGCATAAGCACCATTACCCCAAGCATCGAAGCTGTTTACATAGTTCATATGCGCCTCTGATCTTTGTCTTGAAGCTGTGATGTTAATAACAAACTTTGAAACTGAAACGTTTTCAAAATTCATGACAGCATTTTTAGCCATAAATCCATTATAACCACTTCCTTGATCAGCCATCAATGCAGTATATTCATTATCATCAATATCTACCACATTTCCACTTGCATCAACTGGATAAATTGGACCTTTTGCAGTATTACCATAAATCTTTAAATTGGTGAAATTCGCAGCAAGTCTTGCCATAGGTTCAGCATTTTCTTCTTGTACATCTCTGTAATCTTGAATTCTGAAGAGACTGATTTGAACTGACGAAATCTTGTATCCTGCAGTTTCTGCCCAAGACAATGCACCACCCATAGATTTATTATCAGATGTTTTATCTGCATAACTTACAAGTGGCAAGCCTGAACCATCTACTTCAAAGAAGTTACCATTTACTTCAACTGTAAGTTCAGTAACATCTCCAGTATAATTTTCAGGAACATATCTTTTATAAACTGCACCTGAATCAGCATCATTGGCCTGATCTATATTTTTAGCTCTGTCAACTTCTTGTCCGCCAATAACTTCTTTGCTGATTTGATTTGCTTTAAGTTCTGCAACAATGTTTGCTTGAAGATGAATCTTATTAACGCTTAAATCTGCAAATGCAGCAACAAGTTCATCATTTGTGTAAACATTGACACCATCATCAACTTTGATTGTAAAGGTTTTTGCGTCTCTATTTGCAACATTATAAAGTGGAGCAACAGAAATTTCATATACTTTCCCTTTTGCTGCAGCTTTAAATGTTAATGAAAAGTCGGCATTGATTGTAGCAATTGTATCAATGGCAACTTCTGTTTTAGTCTCTGCTGAAACAACTTCTTTTGCAGTGTATGCAAGAGGAATAGTTGCTGAAATTGCGTGACCATAGTTATCAGCAGTATCAAGGCTGAATTTGAATGCGTTGTCTTTACCAACAACAAGGATTTTATCTCCATATCCGCCTAAATATTCTGAAACACTTTCAGTTTTTGCAACTTCTGTTTCAAAAACTGTTTGGCTTGCACCTTTATCAAATGTGTTAACAAATGGAACAACTTTAACTGTAACATCGTGTTCATCTACTCTTAATGTAAATGTTCCGGCAGCTGAAGTTGAAAGAACTTTGTTTGATAAAGTTGCAACACTTGTTGTCCCAACAATACTGAGTTGTGCATCAGTACCAAGTTGATACTCTGCGCCAGTATAAAGAACAAGTGTATCGCCCTCTTTTTGACTGTACATAGTCTGACCTGCTGGTGCTGTAAAGTTGACGTTATCACCGTCAATTGTTACATCAAAAGCAGTTAAAACTGTTCCAACAACACGAACAAGTTTAACAAGAATTTTCTTGGCACCATCTTTTGACTCAAGCAAGATGTTTACACTTTCTTTTTGTGCAAAAGTTACAAGACCTGTTTCGCTTACTGTTGCAACTGTTTCATTACTTGATGTATATGTTATATCCTTATTAGTCGCATTTTTAGGAATAACATAGCCATCAATTTGATAACTCATAATTTCGTTATCAATGTGGATGGTTTTGGTTTTCACACCATCACTAACCGATTCTTCGTAAAATGCGTTACTGATATCAATACCAGTGACATAGATGTTATTATCACGTCTTGCATTGATACCAATGACACTTACGATGATAATTGCTACTGCTGCTACCACACCAACAATTATCGCAATTGCTTTTTTACTCATGCTTTTTCTCCTTTTTAAAATTCTATATGCGAAAAATATACTTTTAAGTTTAATACAAATAAGTATAGTTTTGCCAAAAGAAATGCGATTGCCACCAACATAAGCTTTGTAATATTTGCTGGACTTCCGTTGATAAGCAATATCAGTGTCAATACTGAAAACAGCACTGCCAAGATAAGCCCGATAAGTATTGACGTTTTCATGTTTTTGTTGTTGTTTAAATTTCCTGATGCAGCATACTCATTAAGCTTTGGATTCAATAAATCAAGTTGAAATGACCAAAGTATATGCGCGCTGTTGACACAGAAAATTATAACAAACATCAACCAAAGGTGAAGAGATTTGATTTCAGTGATCAGGGACAATGTTATCATAGTTGCCACGATTGAGACAAGCGAAAATGCAAAGTTTATGAAAATTTTTGACCAGCACATTTTGCTTGTGTCACTTGGTGCAGTTTTTATAAGCCCAAATTCCGAACCTTCACTTGTGATGGCACTTGCTGACATCGTGTTTGAACTTGTAAGCATCAAAAGTGCAATAAATATGTCAAGTGTAACAACTATGTTATCCCCAAGTATATTTGTTGAGATGGCGGCAAGAATTTCATTTACTAAAAACAGTACAAATGGCATTGCAACAAGAAATAAAACATGGTTGATCATTTGATCAGAATTGCGAAATTGCAACTTAAGCTCTTTCTTTGTGAATGCCCAAAATGTATTTTTAGTAACCTTATTCGCAGTTTTTCTTCTGCCCTTATTAGTTTGGTCAATGTTGTTTGACACAATGCCATAGTATGCAAAAGTATTTGCAGCAACCAAAAGTCCAAGCACTAAAATTATTCCCAAAATTATTCCAACATTTTTTAATACCTCTTGATTAAAGAAGATTTTTACTATATTTAAATAAAATAATGAATAACCATCTGCTGTCGCTATAAAATTATTTAGACTTTCTGAAAATTTATCATAAATAGCCAAAATATTAAGTGGCTTTGGTATATGAGTTGTGATTGTGTATAAAATCCACATAATCAATCCAGCAAGTGTCAACACAACAATTAATTTTATGATTGGAAATCTTTTTGAAAGACGTTTATAGATCATAAGTGGCAAGCTTAAAATCGCAGATATTAAAACCGTAATAAGGGGAAGTAAAAATGCAAACAGTGCAGTCCAAATAAAGAATACCATTTGAAGTTTTAAAGACAAGCCAAATGCCACAAAAAATGGGATCACAAAGTAAAGCCCTTTATGAAGTTCAGAGCGATAAAAAATTGCAAGTCTGCTTAAATAAATTTCCCACGAGCGTGCAGGCAGCGAGAAGATTATTGAATTGTCATTACTTTCATAAAGTGACTTTGCAAGACCAAATGTTGTGGTCAAAATTCCAATATATTGTGTGATAAATAAAACAAATAAAAGCAGGTTGAAATCAATTTCAAATAAGTGGAAACTTTTAATTGTATTTAAGAAATAGTTAAGTACAAGTGTTATAAATGCAACTGCCAAAATTTCCAGCAAAACACTCACAAGTTTACTTCCTTTGCTTTTAACTTGTGTTTTATTTTTCATGTTATTCAGTTGCATTTTTGTCAAAATACTTAATCTGTTAAACATTATCCTTACCTTTCGACTTTTATTTTTATGTTGTTTTCTTTTTGTCAGCTGTTTCTTTTTTATTCGCAGATACTTTTACTTTTGTGGTCTTTTTGCCACTCATAACTTCAAAAGCTTTCTTTTGAACACTTAAAAGCTCTGCATGTTCTTCACCTTCAGTGTTGTCAATGAAACTTAAATAAAGCTTTTCAAGATTTATGCCATTTTCTTTCAATTTTTTAACATCAAATACGCCTTGCAGTTTTCCTTTTTGTATGATTGCAATTCTGTCACAGATTTTTTCAACCACTTCTATGACATGTGAAGAGAAGAACACAATGTTTCCCTTGTTGGCATGCTCCCTCATGCACTCTTTAATTTGATAAGAGCTTGATGGATCAAGACCGGTAAGTGGCTCGTCCAAAACCCAAACTTTTGGATCATGAATAAGTGCAGCAATAACTACAAGTTTTTGCTTCATACCGTGGCTGTATCCCTTAATCTGTCTGTCAAGTGCATCTGTAAGTTCAAACATTTTTGAATATTTGTCAATGCGCTCATCTCTGTCCTGTTTGCTTACAAGGTAAAGGTCAGCAACATAGTTGATATACTCTCTTCCAGTCAAATTCTCATAAACAGAGTGGTTGTCACTGACATAGCCCATATGCATTTTTGCTTGCAATGGTTGCAGCTTTATGTCATAGCCGCAAACTTCAATGCTTCCTTCAGTTATGCTTTGAATACCAACGATACTCTTTATCAAGGTGCTTTTACCTGCACCATTATGGCCAAGGAATCCAAAGACCTCTCCACCATGGACTTCCAAACTGAAATCATCAACTGATTTAAATTTATTCAATCCATAAACTTTACTGAAATGTGATATTTTTAATGTGTCTTTCCCTTCTGGATTGACTGGTTCGCTCAACTTTCTTCCCTTCATCTTCTTTCTCAACTCCTTTATTTCAAGTGAATCTATTTTTTTAAGAGCCAAAAGCTCTGCATAGTGATCTTCAAGTTTATAGAAATATTCAAACACAAGCCAAATCATAAACATCAAAAATACAAAACCTACGTAAACAAGTATGTCATAAAGCCAGAAGACTTTATATGTCACTCCGTTTACAACTGGAAGCCAAACATAGTTAAGTTTAATTTGACCTAAAAATCCAATTTTATCAACAATCTTGTTACCATAAAGGAAGAAATAGTCTACACTTGCGAAACTATTGATATATGCATTAGCAAACATCATGCTCACAAAATAAATGGTAAAAATATAGACTGCCATTCTCATCATCTTAAAGTTAGGACGAGAAAACATGCCAAACAATCTTGCCAAAATTGGAAGTATCAAAACATAGATATGGCAAATCCAGAAATGCATACCAGAAGCCGCAAACATGTCTGGTGCAAAGTCTGGCATAACAATAGCAACAATACAACCAATTATGTTTACAAAATAGTTAAAGTAGAAAAGACCTCTTATTCTGAACACAAACGCCAAAAGCACCATGATAACACCAGTATTGCAAAGGTGAAGTGGAAGGTTTGTGTATGACAAGTCTTTATAGTTGTGATTATAGAAAAATGCAAAGAAAGCTGCAAGTGCCATAAATGTCAATGCAAAATCTCTGATTTGTTTGTCTTTTTTGCGAAAAGCCAAAAATAAAACAACTGTGACAATGACAATTCCATACATAACAAGACGATGCATAAGGTTAAAATCTTCAATTGTCCTGCCACTGTGCCCAAATAAAAGTTGAAGTGTTGAAAGTGGCATCATTGCAAGGAAAAGACATGGAAGTACAATAAAGAAATACTTAATCTGTCCCGTTAAATCTTGCCAGTCTTTTGTTTTTATTTTGGTTATAAGGTAATTTATGGTAATTGCACCAAAAATCCCCATTTCCAAAATATACTCAATAGCCCTGTATCCAGATAAAGACCAATTTGCGCCATCAAACATCTTGAAAATAGAAGATGCAAAAATAATATTGAACAAAAGTACAAAATTGCCAAGAAATGCAATAATGTTGTTTATAGTTTTTATATTAAAGAAACACCCAACAACTGCACTGCCTATTGAAACAAGGGTAAGCCATTTAAGCAACACTAAAAATGCAGTCGCAACCGGTGAAAACAAATTATTTTCAAGTCCCCAGAATTGGTCAATATAGTCTTCAGCAAAAATCCTTGCCATATAAAATGCAAAAAGCAAAACAGCAAACACTTTAAAGTAAATGTTTGCCTTTGATTTTGCAAATCTATTAAGAACATACAACACCCCTGCAAAGAACATTACAGAAAGTATCATGTAAACAGATGCCAAGGTCGCCTCCCCATTTTTATTTTTTATAGTTTGTGTTAAAAAATATTTGTTATGTAATAAAAAATAAAAGTTATCTTTGATAACAACATTAATATATCATAATAATTCATTGACTGACAAACAAAATAGCATTTTTTTCCTAAAATGACACTTTTTTTGATAAAAACATACAAAATTCCGCTTGAATAAAACAAATTAACTTAATTTATGTATTTTGAAAACAATATTTATTGCAAATTATTTCATTATTTCTGCAAATTAATTTGTTAATTCAAATTGCAATAGTGTATAATTATCACAACAGAGGTGAATTATGGATCAATTTTCAAGTGAAGAATATTTTGAAAATCTTGATGGATACTGGCGTGCAGCAAACTATCTTTCTGCAGGTCAACTTTACCTAAAGGATAATCCACTGCTTCGCGACCATAAATTATGTTTAAATGATGTTAAACTTAAACTTGTTGGACACTGGGGCACAGTCCCTGGGCAAAACTTTATCTATGCCCATTGCAACAGGGTTATAAATAAATACAATTTAAACATGATTTTTATTTCTGGCCCAGGACATGGCGGAAATTTTCTTACTGCCAACAGCTATCTTGAAGGTGTTTATTCAAAAGTTTATCCAGAAATTTCGCAATCTCGTGAAGGTATGCAAAAATTATTTAAACGATTCTCCTTCCCTGGTGGTATTGGAAGCCACTGCGTACCTGAAACTCCAGGATCAATACATGAAGGTGGTGAGCTTGGCTACAGCTTGGCTCATGGCTTTGGAACGGTGCTTGACAACCCTTCTCTTATCACAACTGTAGTTGTCGGAGATGGCGAAGCTGAAACCGGTCCACTTGCGACCTCTTGGCATATAAATAAATTTTTAAATCCACAAACTGACGGAGTTGTTCTGCCAGTTCTTCATATGAACGGATACAAAATTAATAATCCTACAGTTCTTGCAAGGCTTTCAAAAAGCGAACTTAAAAAACTCTTTGAAGGCTATGGATATAACCCTATTTTCGTTGAAGGTTCGGACACAAAGAAAATGCACCAACTTATGGCAGAAGCCATGGACAGTGCCATTGAACAAATTATTCAAATCAAACGCAATGCTCAAACAACTTACTCAAGACCTGTTTACCCTATGATAATTCTTAAGAGTCCAAAAGGTTGGTCTTGCCCAAAAGTTGTTGATGGACTTATGGTGGAAAATTCTTTCCGTGCACATCAAATACCTATAAAGATGAATAAGCCAGAGCATTTAAAATTGCTTGAAGATTGGCTTTTAAGCTATAAACCTGATGAATTGTTTGATAAAAATTATAAACTTAAACCACAATATCAATCAATCTGTCCAAAAGGATTGCAAAGAATGACGGCCAATCCAAATGCAAACGGAGGTCTTTTACTTAAAGAACTTAAAACTCCAAACATAGACGACTATGCAGTACAGTTTAAAGGGCATGGAGTTGTTAAAACTCAAGATATGCTTGAACTCAGCAAATATATTCGTGATGTATTCCGCCTAAACGCAAAAAACAAAAATTACAGAATTTTCAGTCCAGATGAAACCTGCAGTAACCGACTTTATAATGTCTTTGATGTTGAAAAACGTACGTTTAATGCAGATATTATCTCAAGTGATGAAAACCTTTCCCCTTATGGCAGGATCTTTGACAGTTACCTTTCTGAACATGTTTGCGAAGGACTTTTGGAAGGATATATACTTACTGGCAGACATGGCATGTTCAACAGCTATGAAGCATTTATACGTGTTGTTGACAGCATGGTGGCACAGCACGCAAAATGGCTTAAGATGTCAAATGACCTAGCTTGGCGTGCACCAATCTCCTCACTCAATCTCATACTCACAAGCAATGTTTGGCAACAGGACCACAATGGTTTCACACATCAAGATCCAGGCTTTTTGGATCATATTGTAAACAAAACTGCAGATGTTGTAAGGGTTTACCTTCCTGCTGATGCAAATTGCCTTATCTCTTGCTATGACCACTCTGCAAAAAGCAAAAATTATGTAAACGTCATTGTGGCTTCAAAGCACCCAAGCTATCAATGGTTGAATATGGAAGAAGCAAAACAGCATTGTGCAAAAGGTGTTTCAGAATGGAAGTGGGCAGGTCTCAATGATACTAAAAATCCAGACATTGTCATTGCTTCCTGCGGTGATACCGCGACAATCGAAAGTCTTGCAACCGTATCTCTTATAAAAAAATATTTGCCAAGTTTAAATGTAAGATTTATCAATGTTGTTGACCTTATGAAACTTGTTTCAAGCGACAAACACCCACACGGCCTTACAAATTCAGAGTATGACAAGTTGTTTACAACAGACAAACCAATCATATTCAATTTCCATGGATATCCTCAACTTATTCATCAGCTTACATACAATCGTCACAATCAAAACATGCATGTATCAGGCTACCAAGAAGAAGGCACAATCACAACTGCTTTTGACATGAGGGTTAGAAATGGCGTTGACCGTTTCCATCAAATGCTTAAACTGCTTAAACACATTAATATACCAATTGAGCAAAAACAATCCATAGCAAATACGATGCAAAGCAAACTGAAAAAACATAAAGCTTTCATTGAAGAGTATGGGGTTGATATGCCAGAAATCCAAAATTGGAACTTTAATGATTAAATGTAAAAAAAGACAAAATTTATAAACATTTTGTCTTTTTATTTTGTCTATTTATTTAAAAGCATTTCCACTTTTTTACAAGAGTAATCTTCACCAAGTTTTAATCCAAGACTTTTCAAATTGCCTGTCATAATTTCTATTTTTTCCTGTTCTGTTAAATTCTTTACAGATTCATCTTCTTCATACTCAATAAAAATGCCAAGGTTTTCTACAACTTGCAAACAAATTTCCATTTTATCATCTTTATAAACTATTGAGCTGTTTTTAACCTGCACATAATTATTCAGCCCTGCCAAAGTCAATATTTTAACTGTCTTATCAAAATCATCAATTATTACTTTTGTCTTTTCCTCACTTATAACATTGCCGGCATCATCATAGTTCTTTTTTTTATACATCAACTGGCCAACAATTTTATCATCAGTAATTTCCCTTACCAAAATTGAATTGTCTATAAGATGTTTAAAATCCACACCAGCCACATCACTAATTGTAGTAAAATAACTATCATGTAACTTAAATTTTCTTGTACTTTCAAAACCGTTTTGCTTCAATATTCTGTCAATGTTTTCAAAACTATCAAAAACTTGAACTGTAATCTCTGTTTCTTTCATATTTACCTCACAATATTAATCGAAATAGCTTTTAAATACCCAATCCGTCATACCCTCTGGCATCAAATTAAGCATTTTCATTTTAAAACTGTTATTTACCTTATAGTATCTTTTTGGTTTTTTGCTTAACACTGCTTTCATATAAACTTTGACAAAAATTTCAGTTGGCTTTGCCTTACCAAGTTCATCAGCCATCATACCCTGCATTTTTGTAAGCTGTGCTTTATACATTTTTGTGTTTGCCACCATCTCGTCAAACTGTTTGGTAACCCCCGCTTGCATATTTGTCTTGAATGCACCTGGACGAATACAAATCACTTTCACACCAGACCCCACAAGTTCACGTCTTAAACTCTCGTTATAAGTTTCAAGCGCATGCTTGCTTATACCATAATAGCCATGGAAAGGAATTCCACAAATTTTTCCATACTCACTTGAAATGTTGATCATTCTTCCACCAGCATTTTGAACAAGTGGAAAGAACACTGCATTTACCTTATATGTTCCAAGTAAATTGATTGACATAATTTTGTCCAACGATTTTATTGGCAGTTCCACAAGTGAACCAAGAATTACAATCCCTGCAAAATTTGATACTATGTCCACTTTATCAGTCACTTTTTTCACATAATTCAAGGCCGCAATGATATCATCATCTTTGGTGATATCCATTTTAATATAGTGCAAATTACCTTCTTGCTTGTTTTCTTTATAGGCAATATCGGCACAAAACACTGTAAATCCCGCTTCAGAAAGCTTCTTTATTGATGCCTTTGCAAGCCCACTTTCCGATCCACTTATAAATGCATATTTCATATTTTACTCCTTGTTAATCCTATTTAAAATTACTCCATTTCAAAACTTGTATTGTTACTATTGACTTTTTTACATGTATTGTCAAGGTCTGAAATGGCATTTAATACTTCCATTATTTCTTTATTTCCTGAAAAAGTGGATTTAAAAAAATCAAGATTATTTTTAACAGATGATATTGAAAATTTTTCATCACCTATTTGAAAATTTGGGTTTTGACTCACTTTACTTTCACAAAGATCAATCAATGTTTGATTTTCATTTCCATAATATTTAAAATTGAATTTACCATCAATGAGTGTAAGTTTATCCACAATTGTTTCAAAATTTTCATGACCTATGATCTCTTTAAATTTCATAGGATTATTAGAAAGTAAACAATCTATAAGTAAATTTTCATTTTTGTCAAGCACATCACTTACAAGAGGTATAAGTTGTTGATAAACGTTTTTACTTTCTTTATGTATACCAAACTTTGCGCAATCTTCATCAGAAAAATTACCCATAACTTTCTGTGTCAAATATTCATTCACAACTTCATTAAAAAGCTGATATTTTCTATATCCATATTGATTTTTTTCAGCTGAAGTATTAAAGCCTGACTTACAAGAACCATCAGGATAACTATGATATGACATAGCATGCATAGTTTCATGTACTACAGTTGAAATTGCAGTATTGCCACCCGCATTGATAACTATTTCAATCGGTTCATATGATTCCCTTTGATCGCAATATCCACCAGAATTATGATTCCTTAATTGGCTAAAGTAGTTTTGTATTGACATAGGATTTTTATTATATTCTTGAGCAATAACATTGATATCGTGTTCCATTCCAGAATTGTTTGTCGGATCGGTATTTGCCTCTACTATATTTTTCATTAAAGTCATAAACTCTTCATATTTAGGCCCAGGTCTTGTCATTATCATTCCAGGTTCTTTAATATATAAATCTTCCTTTTTGTAGCCAAAAGCTTCGACAACATTGTCTTTGAAAATTTTTACTGGACTTTTACTGCTATAAGTTCTCATTATACTCTCAGCATTACTTGATAATTCAGTTTTTTGCTCTGTCGTTAAACCTTGTTGTTTTGAGATGAAACTATTTATATTAAATTCTCCAACATTGATAGGTATAACTGTGTACTTGATATTTTGAACAATTTTTTGAACATTGTTGTTTATTTCTGTTTTTCTTTCCTCAGAAACAGGTTTACCTTTACTCTCTTCAATAGATATATAATATTTAGCAATCTTATCCTGAATCAATTGTTTTTTATCATCACCAATTATGCTTTCTCTTATATTTTTTATACCCTCTTTAGTTAATGCTGCCATTTTCATAACTCCTTAATAGATTTACTAATTTTTCAAAATTATCTGGGAATTTATTGTTGAACATAAACACATGCTCGTCATTATCTTTAAACATAATCACACAATTTAAACCATCTTGAACAGAGCCATTTTCCATTTCTTCAGGCCAATTTTTAATTACCTCTCTAAATTCAATAAAAAATTTTTCAGTATCAATATTTCTAGATACTGATGGCGAAATAAAACTTGAATTTTCTTCTTTAATAATAAATGTTTCAAGTCTACCCAGTCCTGATAATACAATTCTGACTTTCATATGATAATTACCTTTGATCCTTATTATAGCACCAAATAATAGTATTGTCATGTTTTTTATAAAAATATCAGAACTTGAATTTATATTATAATTAAATCAATACATAAAAACTCAATACAATTTTTCAATTTTATTATTGACAAGCTTAAGAAATTTATTTTACAATTAACTTGTTATGAATAAAAAACAAAAGATAGCATTAGTTTTAAATATTATAATTTTTGTCATGGCAGTTGTGGGAAGTATTTTTTGCTTTGGCGAAATATATATTGTTGCAACCAAGCCAATTGAGCATGGATTCAAATTGTTTAAATTTTTCACCGTTCAATCCAATGTGCTTGCCGGTATCACTTCCCTTTTGTATATAATCTTTCTGCTGCGTGAAAACAAAACAAAAAAGGTTATTCCAAAAACCATAAACATTTTAAGATATATTGCAACTGTTGACCTTATTATAACCTTCCTTGTGGTTGCCCTGTTCCTTGGCTTTATAGTGGAAGAAGGCTATTTCTCTATGTACGCGAACGCCAACTTCTTTTACCACTTTGCAATACCAGTTCTTAATTTGATAAGCTTTGTCTTTTATGAAAACACACAAAAGTTCAAACTTAAGGATTCACTTTGGGGGATTTCACATCTCACTTTATATGCAATCTTTTATCTCAGTGTTGTATGCTCTCACTTTAATAATGGCAGCGTTGACCTTTACTATGATTGGTACGCCTTTGCACAAAAAGGCTTGCTTATTGCATTTGTATGCGGCATCATTGTCATGAGTTTTGGATATCTTACTTCTCTTATTTTATACAAAATAAAAATAAGATCCAATTAAAAGAATCTATTTAAATACAAAAAACAAGCATATAAAAATGCTTGTTTTTATATTTATTTTTGATTTTATTGTTATAACAATTCCAAATTATTATACTATTGGCCATTATCAATATGACCAAATTGAGCATCGTGATCTACATGCTCAAAATTGCAATTTGTATAAGCTGGTTTTAATATTTGTTTATTATATTTTTTTAATAGCTTTTTGAAATTAAACATAGTAAGTTCTCCATAATGTAATATTTTGAAATTAATCAGTCCAATCCGTATGATCATCATGATCAACGTGACCCAAACGTGTATCATGATCGATATGATCTTCGTGATCTGTGTGTTTTCCACTATCATTATATGCATACGCTAATTTTAATGATTGCTTTTTATATTTTTTAATTAAATTTTTAATACTAAACATAATTTCTTCTCCTTACTTGCAAAGTTTACCATTAAAACTATCATTTTGTCAACTGATTTATATGTTTTTCATTTTAAAAAAAATTACTGATTAATGTATTTTCCCACTCTCTCTTTAATTTTTGGATTAATCTTATTTATATCCTCTACATTTGAAATTAATATCTTAAGATCGGGTATTATTGCTTTTAATATTTTACATGTTGGCATATCATTATTTGATATATCACCACTTACAAGTGCTTCATTATTACAACCACCATTGCAAACATCAAAATATTCACAATTCTCTTTACACTTTTCTCTTCTTTTAATAGCTTTAACAAGAAGATTTTTTAAACCTTCAGATTTAAAAATTTGTTTGATAGATTTTATTTCTTTAATATTCCCATATTTATATTCTGAAGGGAACCATCTGTTACATGGTGTAATATCACCATTTGATTCAAGACAGAGCCACTTTGTTAAACAAGAATTATAACAGCAAACTGATGTTTTTTTGTATAATAACATATTCAAAAATGTTTCGAATGGTTGCAATTTAATATTGCAAGTTGTATCATAAAACCATACTTCAAGTAGTTTTTTTAAACTATCTATATATGCTTCTATATCCACAGAATAAACATCTGCATTTTTTAATGCTTCTCCTGAATTAATCATAGGTCTTAAATTAAGGGATTGGTTTCTTTGTTTAAAATAATTATAATTATCCAACAATGAATTTATATTTTGTTGTGTTATTACACAGATAGCACCCACATGCATACCTTTATTATTTAACTTTTCAATCGTATTTAGATATTGCGTTGTACAACCTCTTGTTTTGTCATTATCAATTCCATCAAAAGATGAACCAATTGAAATATTATTTTCAATGAAGAAATCAATTAATTTATCATCAATATGAACGCAATTAGATTGAATACACTGATAAAATTTTGTTTTTTTAGAATATTTTTTTATAATATCATTTGCCTTTTTAAAATTTTCATAGCCCCACAATGTAGGTTCGCCGCCATGCCAAATTATACTTATACTATTGTATCTTTTTGTTAACAAAGATATGAGTTTTTTAAAATCATTCATATTCAACATTTCTGTAGAATATTCATTATTAAAGCAATATTTACATCTTAAATTACAACCATTAGTTGGTTTTATTAATACATTTAAACTTTTAAATTTTTTCATATTTTATCCTCAAATACAACAGTAACATTATACATCATCTGATACATTTAGTCAAGAAATATCATCGCAAACAAATTTGAGCTTATTTATTACTGTCACAAACTTATTAAAATATTTCTGATTAATTTTTACACATTTTTTGTTTTCAATATCTCCAAAATTAATCATGATATTTGTTTTGTTATCACTTTTTGGAATTAAAAGATATGTAATTGGATGATCTGTCAAAAAGAAAATATTTAAAGTATCTAAAAAATAAATCCAAATATCTATTTCTTCATTTGACAAAATAACGGTTAAAGTCCTTTTATTATATAATGTACCTCTATGGCCTTGGCATGAACTATATGTTTCATAGCCAATATTAATTACGGATTTTACAGATGATTTTATACCCTTTTCTATATTTTTCCAAAATTCGGGATCTGTAGTTTTGTACAATACAGCAGAACTGCCAATTTTTCCAGTTTTGTTTATGACGCCATATTGCCCCACTTTATTTTTCATCTTAATTTTTGTTTCCAAAATTATATACCTCAATTAAATATATTAAAAATCACTTATAAAAAAAATTGTACAAACATAGAATGTTTAGACAATTTCTGGCGGAGCCGATGTTATCCATTTCTAACACCCAAATATATATCGGTAGTGGTTTGGTTAAATAAAATTTTAAATTTTTATATTTGTTTCGCTCTTTTCGTATTCAACTTTTGATCGCACATTTCTCAATAATATACACGCTTTTTTATCGAGTGCAGCAGGATTTTTCCATCCGTCTTTAGCTTTCATTTGTAGTTCTGCAGCAATTTCAGCAGATGTTATATGTGCAAATAGATGTATTGTTGAATTGTAGTCCAAATTGCCTATTACATCATAAATTTGGTCAAGCAACTCTTTCTTTTTGCCACAGCAAAATTCAGGTTTACGTCTCCATTTTCTATCAAATGCTGTATAAGCCCAAAAATCTTCATCAAATGTAACATTAACATCTTTCATCAGCTCTCTTGCTTTATCTATCAAATCCTTTGCGATAGGTTCAGTCTCGTTTCTATCCATACTCTTTTATCCTTATATCAACTTAAATTTTACAGGATTTTTAGCAATTTGTCAATAATTAAGTTTTAAGTTTACCACATGATAAAACATTTCTAAATTCAGTATTTTATTGTATAATTACTTTATTATTAAAAAACAAAAAACGCAAATCATAGTTCATAAGATTTACGTTATGCTTGGCGAGAACAACGCTATCCAATTCTAACCCTAAAATATATGTTGGTGCTGGGTGGCTAAAAATAGTTATTTCAATTTTTTAACTTCATCACTATATGGTTTGTTTAATTCTATATTGCTTTTTAATATAAACGAAACTATATAACCAACAAGTAATTGCATTGATTCTATACCATTAAAGAAGGTTATATTATAACATCTATCTAACTCCAAAATCTCATTACAAAATAATTTAATCATAAGCAATGATATATACCAAAATGAAAAGCCTTGGATTAGATAAAAATACCACTTTTTTTTAAGGTTTATTTGTTTATGATTTAAGATAGTTAATCCAATAAAAATGAAAATTGGCGGAACAATATAAATTGAACTTTTATACCATAATAGCTTTATGTAGTTTACAGTATCTGGCAAATTTATCGTTGTATTATCTTCTTGCAATCCCCATGTTGACCAAATGCTAGCAATATCAATGTTGTAATAGTGAATGATAGTTATTACTGGTATTGCTATAGCTATAAGAATGCAAACAACTAATATTACAATTCTCCATCCTTTTTTCATATTAACTCCAACTTGATAAGTCCGAAATCTTTTGGGCTGGACTTCTTTCAATTTTAGTAGTGGTATCTTTTGGGTTAATAATATCTTCTATATCTTTTAATAATTGTTGAATAGTTGGCAAATATTTGTCCTTATTCTTTGTTTTTTCAATGTCTTTCAATAAAAATTCTGCAATCTCAAAATAATCATTTTTTTTAGATAAATATTTGTTTTGTAATTTATCTATTAGTTTACCATCAGGCAGTTTGTCATTATATTCTTTTAGTTTTGCTATAATCTTGGATTGTCTATCTTCATCATCAACAAATAAAACCAAATAATTGGCATATGCAATTACTCTTTTATAATTTAAATCTTTCATAATTATCTCCTAAAATTATTATACAATATTTTTAGTTAAATGTCCATAGTGAAAACAAAAAAGGAAGAACTATATTTCAAGTTCTTCCTTTTGCAGTGTTTATTGATTGTCTAGCAAGTGAGTATAAACTTTATTTGTTGTTGTTTTTAATAAATACAATAATTAAAAATTGGACAAATAATAAATTTTTAAAAATCTCTATAGAATGATTTCATGATTAGTCGTGCAAATCTATTACATGTATATTTGTTGTTAAAATATTTAATCATTTTATTTTCTTCATCTTCCAAGGTTTCTGAAACGTGTTTTATTAAATGACTATTTTTTTCATCTTCCATAATCAGATTAGCATTTCTTACGTTAATTGCAAATTGTTCATTTGTATAGACAAAAATTCTTGTTGTATCCAATGCTTTGAAAGAATCGATGCATAATTTAGAGTTGTTTTTTGTGCCAACAATCATAGTATTAGGACTGTTTTTCCAATGCTGTAAAATACGTTTCTTAATATTATCAGCAATACCAATATATACTTGCTTATAATTATCCAAAATCATTATATAAAAACCGTCACAATTGCATTCTTGTAAATCATATATTTCTCTAAATCTTTTAAACTTATTGAAAAACCTATTTAATTCTTTATCAAAATCTACTTTATTAAGATTATTGTAATAATCAATATTAAGATCATAGTTGTAAAGAATATCTTCTAATGTAAATTGCTGCTTATTTTCTTTATAATAATTTATGTATTTTTCTCTCGTAAGCTTTTAATTTTCACTAACAAGTACACCAAAATGATACATCGAAATACCCCCTAAGATATAAAATAAACCCAAATCGAGTGGTTCGATTTAGGTTACGATTGGCGGAGCGGGCGCAATCCAATCCTAACCCTAGAATATTTGTAGGCGCTGGGTGGGTGAAAACAATAGTTAGTATTCTCTAGACATCATCATTTCGTAATGTGCTTTATGATTACTATTAATAAATATTTTTTTAAAGACAACTAAATATTTGTCTATATCTTCTTCACTAAATCCAATAACAAAATCATCTGCAATAGAATGTGAATTAGCATTTACAAAAGAAATTAAAGAATTACAAATAATTTTGTCTTCGCCGGTAAATGTAGATATAAGATTATCATAGTCTAACCCACCAATAATATCAAAATAATATTCTAAAATTCTTCTCATTGAGTTGAATATATTAGCCCTACTTGTTATTTCTGGCTGCTTTATTTCCTGCCATAAAAGTTCATATGATGTTTGAATCAAATTCTTTTGAGATTGTTCAATTGTTGAAAGATTATCTTTTTTATGGATTGTAAAAAATGAAAACAAATTAGGTGACAATTGATTACTTTTTGGTCTGAAACTAATTTGATGATGAAAATAGATGTTATGTGTTAATACTATAACTTGATCTATTAAATTGTTGCTATTGATGCAATTGTTTATAATCTCTTTTACAAGAGAACTTACAATAAATATAATATTGCTATCAAGACTTGAAATGGGGTCATCTATTACTACAACTTTTTTATTTATTGTTCTTTTATTTTCTACATTGCCATTTATTAATTGAATAAAATAGAGAAATGTAATAAAACGTTCTTCACCCTCACTTAATGTATCTTTTGCATTACTCCCATCTTCGCGAATTATTTCATAATTTCTATTATCTTTAGCTTTACGCAAATAAAAACCTGTAAAAGCAAACCCTTTTAATATTTTATTTATTTCATTAATCGCGTTGTCAATAGTAGATACTTTGGATTGCAAATTGTTAATCTCTATTTCTATTTCGGCAATGTCTTGAGCATAAGAGTCTCTTTCCATCATCATTTTATGAGTCGCAGATTTAATTCCTTCACTCTTTTTCCTATATTCATTTATGGTTTCATAAAGATAATTATTTGAAATCGCTTGCCATATATCATTGCTTAACTTATTCTTTTCTTGTAATTGCTTAGAAGATAGTTCATTATTTCTTTTAATTATTCTATTGTATTCTTTAATCACAGAATTTATTTGGTTCAATAAATTATTAGTTTTATTTAATTCAATCTTATTTGAAGGAAACTTTATTTTATCATTTAAAAGCTTTATATTGTCTTTTATTACAGACTTTATTTCTAATAATAATGTACTTATGCCTGAATAATCTAATATTTGATAAGAAGTTTGAGCAACATTTTCCATATTGAGAATTAAACTATTTGATAATTTCTGATATTCATCGTTTAGTGTTTTTAATTCATTCATATTTTTGTCATATTCTTCATCAAATAAATTCTCTAAATCCTTTATCGTTTTGGCTGTTAGTTCTCTTTGACAAAATGGGCAAATGTTATGAGTGCTATCTAAATATTCTACACCTTGTTTAATCCAGTCACTATTGTTTAACTTTTGAATTATAGACGACAGTGGATTATCTTCCTTTGCTATGATACTTTTATTTAATAGAGAATTGTTTTCAATTTCAGATAATCTTGTAAATTCTAATTCTGAAAACTTATTATATACTTGCATATGTGTCTCATATAGCATTTTGTATCTTTCATCAAATGAACCAAGTTCTGTCGTTGTTTTTGTATTTAAAAAGTTCTTATCGCACATTTCGGCAAATGCTTCTCTAGAATTTAAAACACCACTTATAGATTTTTTATATGGTTCTGCAACTTTTTTTATTGTCCAACAATTATTACAAAATTCGTTATGCAAGGTTTTTGCATTCTCGGTAAATTCTTCAATTTTATTAATGCGTATAGTTTTTTGTTTTTCGATTTCTTCTTTTTTTATTAACAATTTGTTTATATTTTCTTCTATTTCTTTATTTTCTTCTCCAATTGTAAATATTCCCTTTATTGATTTATCCTTATCAAAATTATCTTCTATAAAGTCTTTATTATATACAAGTATATCAATTGGATAATTTTCTGTGGTCAAATTGCTTGTAGGATAATTTACTGGATTTGCTAAAAATTTTGATATTGAAGTTTTGCCTGTGCCATTACCTCCATAAATATAATTAATTTTTTTAGGATATATTTCACAATGCTTATATGTAGCAATATTGTTTAACTCAATTTTATTAATCATATGTGCTCCTCACTAATTATCATTATAGCACAATTAAATAGAAATTTATAGAGTCTAACAAAAAAAAGAAGAAGTTTTTTCAACTTCTTCTTTGCAATGTTTATTGATTATCCAACAAATGAGTATAAACTTCATTTGCTGTTAGATTTGAAAAGTCGCCATTACTTTCTGCAAAGTTTTTTAAGTCAGTTGCAAGAATAGAACCGATATGGTTTATTTGCTTTTGGGACATATTTACTTTGCCTTGCTTTAATATTTTTGTGTTAAAGTTGTAAGTAGCAGTGTTTTCATCTATATTTACACAATCAATAAAACATTGTTCATCAATTGTTTTCTTCATACACTTTTTGCATTATACAAAAAGCATATAGCAACAATTGACTTTAATCCGTGGCACTCTCGGATAAGTGCCGTTCATATTATAACATATAAATTAAAAATTTTCACTAGTTTATATAAAAAAAGAAGTGGGTATCCCACTTGCTTGCTAAAAAGGGAGTGGGTAAAAATGCCAAAAGGAATTGTTGTTCAAAGTGAGTCACTGGAAACTATTGTTTTTAGGGACTTTTTTACTTTGAAAATGGCATTTTGAATCCACTCTTATCCTGCTTACTATTTTATTTGTCTAAATTTAACAAAAAGTCTTTTGCCTTATCAAATAAAAAATCTGATGGAGTCGGGTAGTCAATGCCTTTTTTATTATTTTTATATAAGATTTCTAATTCTTTCATATCATTGTCATCAAGAACTAATATTAATTTGCCATGTTCTTTAAGAATACCTTGGCAGGCAATTTTGGCATGAAGAGAAGCCCCTTTTCTGGATAGTATAATACCTACATTTCTTAAAGCATTATTATATAAATATCTCTCTGTTGAATAAATTTCTTCTTGTTCAATTGTCCCTGTATAATTTTTGCAATCAAACAAAATGAAACATGAATTATATTTATCGTATATAAATTTCCAAAAACTTTTTGCTTCTGATTTTAATGCTGCTACTAAATCAAACCTATATAAGCCTTGATTGTTAATTTTTTGTGGAATAGGGTCCTCAATATTATCTTGAAAAATGGTTTTAATAAAATCCTCACAGAATTTTTCATATTGCGAAAAATGATTTCGGCCATGAGGAATTGATATTAATTTATTATAATAATCAATATTCTCAACTTTTTTAAAGTTTTCTTTTTTTGAAGGTTGTAATAATTTTTGAACGTTTTCATCAAGAGGTATTGGTTTTATATTTTCTGTTGAAAAATTTAAACACATTTTTAATTGAGATAGTAAATTATCATTATCTTTACATAAATAGATTAGATTTTCCAATGAAATAATGTTAAGTGATTTAACTTCATCACTTTTATTTTGATTAGAAAATACATCTTCACAAATAGAACTTGTTATAAAAATTATTCGTTCGAGTGCGTAATTTGGATGAGTTTCTATAAAAAACTTTAAAGAATTTACAAAACTCAACAAGTTGCTTCTTGTTGTATATTTTATTTCTATATTGATATTATCAACAGTTTTTAAATCGAATCCATTTAAAGTTTGATCCACTGTATTGACAACATACTGTTCTTCAAGTATTCTTCGAACCACCCATTCAAACATTAACGATTTTGAAAGGCCTTTTGAACTTGAAAATTTCTTCTCCATAATTCTCCTTATTTTTTAAATATAAAAATATATTCATGTGCTAAAAGTAAAAAATTAAATTTTTGACTATTTGTTTTCCAAAAACCTGTTGCTTTACAATTGTGTTGTTCTTTTATAATTATTTCTTTTTGTTTAAAGCCGGCATTTACAAATCTTTGCATAACTTCAAAACCAAGTGGTTGCACCATGCCTTTTTTTCTAGTATCTCCCATAACAATAGCACAAAATTTGTCTTTTTTAAGCACTCTATAACATTCACTAGCAACTTTTTCAATTGCAGTCAAGAACTCTTTGTATTTTAAGTGAGATAAATCGCCATCAATATCATCACTATATTTGATAATGTCTGCATAAGGTGGATGAGTGCAAATTAAATCAATACTATTGTCATCAATATTTTTTAAGTTACAAGCATCGCCAAGTTGAACTTCTATATTGTTTGAAAAATTGCAATCAAAATTAAGTTTTTCTTTTGTTAATTCAACAGCTTTAGGGTTTATATCAATTCCAATAGCATTTCTATTGTTTAACTTACATTCGACAAGAGTGGTGCCACCACCAACAAATTGATCTAACACATAATCGTTTGGTTGTGAATACCTCAAAATTATATTTTTTGCTACATAGGGCGAAAAATTCCCACGATATTTTGCATCATGTGTTGCCCATTTGCCACGATTAGGAAAACTCCAAACGGTGTTAGTTTCAAGTTCAAATTCTTCTTGCATTATTTTAATATTTCCTTTAATTTACCTTGTTCCAATTCTTTTAGATTGAAGATGTTATCTAAAACATCAAATGTTTCTTCAAGATTATTTTTAGCGCCTTGCCAACCTAAACCATCAGTAACCCAAACAAAAGCAAATCCTTTAATATATTTACTTTCTTCAGCAAGCATTTTATAGCTTCTTGCAGTTTCATTTAATTTTGAGCCATTGCTTGAATAGAAGTTTGTTTCAAAGGCATAAATACAATTTTTTGTTTTTACAACATAATCAAATCTTTTTGCTACCTTGCCAAGATTAGAAAGTTTTGATAAATCAATATTCCATTTTTTCTCAATATCACTCAAATACATTTCTTTGAAATATGTTTGATTTTTTACAAATCCAGCTTTTTCAATATATCCTTGCAATACATCTTCCATTAGATGTCCACCACGATTTTTTCTTCCATTTGAGCCAAGTCCAACTTCAACTCCAGTAGTGTAATCGACAAGATTGTTTACTAAATGATTTGATATTAAGTCAAAAAGCCCAGTTTTTCTCATAAACCTTTTTAGTAAATCAATATCATCTATTGTTTTGAAGTTGTATTTAAGTTTTTCGCCTTCATCAATAACTTTAATTTCATTTTCTCTAACAGCAATAAGAAGTGGCAAACATTTCCTTATCTCTGGATATTTTTTGAAAAGATTATCAAAATCCTGTTCAATATTCTTTGAACCAATAAGAGAATTCATAATGTTAAGTTCAACTTTAAGTTTATCAATGTTTTTATAAACTATATTAAATTCGGTGTAGTATTCATAAGTTGCAATACTATCTGTGAAATCATTTAACCATTCTTTAAAATTTCTTTTCATAATGTTCTCCTATGTTTTATAATTCGACATCTTTTGGTGATTTGCCATAACTTGTTACCCACATTGCATTTCCACTTAAACTTGAACCGCCTACAAATCCGGCTGCTGCTGATGGGCTTGTAAACAAAACATCTTCTAATAAAATATAATTTTCATCTATTTTGTTTTTGTTCATTTCTCTTGCTTTAATTGTGAATTTATGTGCACTTGGATTTAACTTGGGACTTATTGAAGAACCTTTTAATACGACAAAACCTTCATTGGTAAAAATGCCAGTTGCTTTTATTTTGCCTTTAAAATAGAAGATAGGGCTATCAACTTTATTCGTAAGAGGATTTGATTTTACTAATTGTTCAAAAACTTTATGTCCAAGCATTCCTATAATAATTCGAGCATAATCCACATATTCTAAAAGTTCACTTTCTTTTTCTTCTGTGATATTACCTGGGTTAGGCTCATTACCATTCTTTACTTCATATCTTCCAGCACTTCTAGCAAGATTAGTAAATTTATTTTCAAGGTAACTAATTTCTGTTGGACCAAATGAATCATTTTGAGTTGTAAAAACTATAACTTCATTCCAGTCATTCCAATATTTTTCCTTCATATTCCTTTTATGTTCTAATAATCTACAAAGTAATCCTTCGCCATTTTTCCTAGAAACAGCTTGTCCAACATAAATTGCTTTATTTCCTGTATTGGAATCTTCTCCTAATAGAAAATAAATTCCTGTCTGTTTTAAATGTTTAACTATATCTTTTTCTCCCTCTTTGCAATCTTCTAGCATTGTTCTTGGAATTTTATAAGCTATTCCAGTCCAATTTTGCAATGTGCATTTTATTTTGCAAGTAGGGTCTCCGTCCATTAAGAAAACATTGATTGTTTTACTTCTCATTTAAAATTTTCTCCTTTTGTAATTTCTTACAACAATTTCAGTTATATCTCCTCGTTTATCTGCTTGGCAATTTATCATTCTTTTTGCAAAGATTCTATCAATCTGAAATCCTTTGTAAAGTTCATCAAAGAAATTATCATCAGGATTAGTGTTTTTAGGATCTGAATTGCTAAGCATTACTAAACAATTTTGCTTATCAAGTTTTTTTACAAATTCAGCCAGTTCTTTTTGATTGTCATCATTAAAACCAGATTTATCATAACCAACAAATGATGAATTTTCTATAAGTGGGCGATAAGGTGGGTCAAAGTATATAAAAGTTTTTCCATTTACATATTCTTCACAAATAGAATAATCTCCAAATCTTATTTCTACATTTTGTAAAAGTTTGCTTATTAGAGTTAAATTCTCGCTATCACAAATCAATGGATTTTTATATTTACCGAATGGGACATTAAATTCACCTTTGCTATTTACTCTATAAAGACCATTAAAACAAGTTTTATTTAAAAAAATGAAATCTGCGGCTTTTTCAAAATCATATTTCCCATTAAGATGAATTTCATTATATCTATTTCTAACTTTTAAGAAATAATCTTTCCTCTTTTCATCACTCAGTGATAAAAATTCATCTTGCAAAGTTTTAAGATGTTTTATAAGTTCATTTACATCGGCTTTAATACAACGATAACAATTTACAAGTTCTTTGTTTAAGTCAACAATAACCACTTTTTTAATTTTATATTTTTGAAGGACATCAAATAAAACTGCACCACCACCAACAAAAGGTTCAATGTATGTGTCAATTTCGCCATTTATAAGTTCCTGTGGATACATCTCTTCAAACTTGTTAAGCAGTTGACCTTTACCGCCAGCCCATTTTAAAAATGGTTTTGCAATTCCTTTACACATATTAATCAACCCTCTCAATTATATCATCAAAATCGCAATCTAGTGTTTTACAAATTTTAAGCAAAACTTCCATGCTTACTTGTTCGTTTTTACTAAGTTTAGCAAGAGTGGAAGTTGCGATATCAGCTTGCAATCTCAAATCTGTTTTTGTCATATTTTTATCAATCAAAAGTTTCCAAAGTTTGTTATACGAAATACTCATTTTTAGACCTCTTTAAATAATCTATGATAAGTATACTACTTTATTTTTAATTTTGCAACAAAATATTTGTATTTGCGAATAAATTGTTGCAATTTTCTTAAATTGGCGTTATAATATGAGTGTAATTTTACCAAGCAGGATAAGAGTAGGTTCAAAATGCTATTTTCAAAGTGAAAAAGCCCCTAAAAACAAGCGTTTCCGGTGACTCACTTTGAACAACAATTCTTTTTGCATTTTTTACCACTCCCATTTGCTTACACAAGTGGGATACCCACTTTGATATTATAAGGAGAATAAATGTTTCCAATTAATTTGTTTTTATTATCTAAAACAAAACCACTAAGCAATGATGAATTTAACGATTATTTAAATTGTATAACAAATTCAAAAAGACAAATAAAAGTTAAAGAATATGAAAGAGAAAATTTATATCAACTGGTTGATTTAATGCATTCTAAATGTAATATTGCATATATGAGTGGGTTCTATTATTCTTATACCATTGACCAAATATCTAAAGAATTTGACTTGATAAAAATACTGAATGATTATGTTTTAAATATAGAAATAAAATCAGAATTTACATCAACAGAGAAGATTGAAAAACAATTAATCCAAAATAGTTATTATTTGAAAAATGTTAGAGGCAAGGTGTATTCTTTTACTTTTGTAGCAAAAGATAATGAATTTTATAAATTAAATGAACAATTAAAACTTGAAAAAACCAATTTAAATGAATTTATATCTATAATAAATTTGACCAATAACTATTTTGAAAATGATTTAGATAAAATTATCAAACCAGCTTGTTATTTAGTATCTCCTTTTAACAATGTTGATAAATTTTTAAATAATGAATATTTTTTAACTAATCAACAACAACAAATAAAAAATGATATAATTAATGATATCTATAATAGAAAACAATTTACATATTTTAAAATATTGGGAGATGCTGGAACTGGAAAAACATTGTTGGTTTATGATATTGCAAAAAAATTATCTAAAGATTTTAAGATTTGTGTTGTTCATTCAGGGATACTAAACTCTGGCCATTTTGAATTAAATAAAAAAATGAAAAATTGTGATATAATATCAGCAAAAGAATTTAATTATTGCAAATTAAATAATTATGATTTATTTATAATTGACGAAAGTCAAAGATTATATATATCTGAATTTCAAATGTTAATAGATTTTGTAAAAGAGCACAATGTTAAAGCAATATTTTCAATTGGAACAGACCAGTTAATTCAAAAATCGGAAAACAGAAATGACATAGATGGTAAAATAAATAAGTTATCTCAGCTGAAACAATTCCATTTATCAAATAAAATTAGAACTAACTATAATTTAGCTTCATTTATTAAAAATGTAGTTAATTTAGCAGAAGTAAAAAGAGACGCAAACTATGAACATATTAAAATTTACTATGTATCTACAAAAAACGAAGCTTCCGAATTAGTAAAATATTTAGAAACAATTAATTATCAGTATATTAGTTTTACACCATCATTATTTAAAAGACATGAAATTGATGAATTTGTAAGTAAGAATAATACACATGTAGTTATTGGACAAGAGTTTGATAACGTTGTAATGATTATGGGACAAAATTTCAAATATATTGATGGTCGTTTGCATTCACCAGAACACCCTAATCCAGATTATATTTTCAGTAAATTATTTTATCAAGGAATTACAAGGGCTAGGATTAATTTGGCAATTATAGTTCATAGAAACCCTGAATTATATACTCAATTGATAAAAATTAAGCGAAATAAAGGAGAATAGAAATGAAAAAAGCTGTTATTTATGCAAGATATTCAAGCGACAATCAAACTGAACAAAGTATTGAAGGTCAAGTTAGAGTTTGTAAAGAATATGCCGAAAGAAATGATTTGGTTATTGTTAAGGAATATATTGACAGGGCTATGACAGGAACAAATGATAATCGTCCTGCACTTCAACAAATGCTATATGACAGCAAGAAAAAGGGCTTTGATTTTGTTTTGGTTTACAAGTTTGATAGATTTGCAAGGTCAAGATATGACAGTGCTATGAACAAAGCAATATTAAAGCAAAATGGTGTTAAACTTCTTTCTGCAACCGAACAAATATCAGATAATCCAGAAGGCATTATTTTGGAAGGTATGCTTGAAAGTATTGCAGAGTATTATTCTGCCGAACTATCACAAAAGGTTAAGCGTGGGCTTAAAGAAAGCAGAATTAAAGGACAATTTACTGGTGGTCCAACTCCTTATGGTTATGTTGTTAAAGATTTAAAAGTTTCCATAAATGAAGAACAAGCAAATATTGTTCGCCTTATGTTTAATGAATATTTGAGTGGCAAGCTCATTAAAGATATTGTCAAACTTTTGCAAGACAAAGGCATGAAAAACAGTTATGGCAAGGCATGGACTATCAACTCGGTTTCAAGAGTTTTGAGAAATCCAAATTACAAAGGTTGTGTGTTTGCTGATGACACTTGCTATACAAACATTTTCCCACAAATCATTGATAGCGAAATATTTGACGAAGTTAATGAAAAATTAAAGGCCTCAAAACGCACTTCTGCACACCACAAAACAGATGTTAATTATATTTTAAGTGGAAAACTTATTTGTGGCAAATGTGGCGCTTTAATGACAGGAGATAGTGGCAAAGGTAAACTTGGCAAGATATACAATTATTACAAATGCTTTGCAAAGAAAAAGAACAAGTCTATTTGCGACAAAAAATCTATTAGTCAAGAGAATATAGAAGCAAAAGTAATATCTATGACTAAATATTTTTTGCAACATACAAATTTACACTCAATTGCAAAAGTTATGTGTAATGTTTATAACAAAGACATTGAAAAAGACAAAATCCTTGAAAGTTTGAATAAAGAATTGCAAGAGAATAACAAGAAACTTGTAAATCTTTTGCGTGCACTTGAAAATGGTGTTTTTAACGATACAACAAATGCAAGAATGAAAGAACTTGAAAGTAATAATAAAGAACTACAAGAAAAGATTTCAATTAGACAATTAACAATTATTAAACCACTTGATGAAAATTTGGTTTATGACTTTTTATGTTCTTTCAAAGATATAGACGAAAACAACACTTTGGCAAAACAAAGAATGATTGATTTGTTTGTAAATCGTGTTGTGCTTTTTGATGACGGAACAATGACAATTTATTACAATGCAACTGGTGATAAGGGCACTCAACTTGACATTAAAGACCAACCTGCTATTGACAAAGAAATTGAATATATTGAACAAAAAAAGAATAACCCAAACCACAAGGGTTCGGATTATTCGCAAATGGCGGAGAGATAGGGATTCGAACCCCAGGATGCTTGCACATCAACGGTTTTCAAGACCGCCGCTTTCGACCGCTCAGCCATCTCTCCAAACTTTATCTTAAATTGGTCAAAAGGGGGGATGACCGCTTCAAGACTTTCATAGTATATTATAAAATTTACAAAAAATCAAGACAATAACAAAACTTTTTTTATTTTTAACCACAAATTTGAGATTTGCATAAAATAAAGCAGAAAATTATGTAAATTTTTTCATTTGGGGGCAAAAATGAAGATAACTGGAAATTATACAGCACTTATTACACCATTTAAAAGAAATGGCGATATAGACTTCAATAAGCTGGAAGAGCTTGTTGATTTTCAGCTTAATAATGGCACTGACGGCCTTGTTGTTTTGGGAGCAACTGGCGAAGCACATTTGCTGGACGGCTATGAGAAACGCAAAATTATGCAACTTGTAGTAAAAAAGGTAAACAAGCGTGTACCAATTATTGCAGGGCTTACAGAAACAAGCACAGAGGCAGCCATCGCCGAAGCCCACGCAAGATTTATTGACGGAGCTGATGCGCTGCTTGTCTGTGCACCAAGCTATGTCAAGCCAACTCAAAGTGGAATTATAAAACACTTCTTAAAGCTTGCAGAGCACAGTTATATCCCCATCATCATTTACAACAACCCATCACGCACTGGGGTTAACATAGACTTTTCCACCATGCAACAACTTTCATCACGCATCAACATAATTGGCGTTAAAGAAGCCAGTACAGACTTCAACCACATTTGCAAAGTTGCCACTCTTGCAAATGATACATTTTCATTGATCTGTGGTAATGACGAGTTCTTACTCCCCCTACTTTCACTTGGGGCAACCGCAAGCATTTCAGTGATCGGCAACATTATGCCAGACCTTGTGCATGACGTAATAGAGACTTTCCCCACTTCACCAAAGCAAGCAGCTGAAACCTATAAATACTTCAAGCCACTTTTTGACTCTTTGGCACTTGCTCCAAACCCAGTTGGAATAAAGTATATAATGCAAAGACTTGACATGATAAAGGCTACAATGAAGTTGCCACTCTGTTTGCCAGACAGAAAAGTACGCTCAAAAATAAGTAAAAATTTAGACCTTCTGCTTAAAAGTTAAAGCATTTAGCTCATATTTTGATGCAATTAATAAAAAATAATTGATTTTTTTACAAAATTGTATATAATAATAGTATAAAAACACAAGATAAAGTTGAGGATATATGGCTAAAATTGCAATTTTAACCGACAGCAATGCTGGAATAAAAGACACTGGTGAGCATAAAAATTTGTTCATTGTACCAATGCCTTTTTTAATTGATGGTGAAGAATACTATGAAGACATCAGCCTGTCAACTGATGATTTTTACGACAAGCTTAAACATGATGCTGAAATTTTCACATCTCAACCATCATATGGAGAGCTGACTGATATTTGGAACAAAATTCTTAATGAATTTGACCAAATTGTTTATATTCCTATGTCAAGCGGCTTAAGCTCAAGTTGTGACAGTGCAATTCGCTATGCTGAAGAGGAATATGAAGGCAAAGTGTTTGTTGTCAACAACCAACGCATTTCAGTAACTCAAAAGGCAAGTGTGTTTGAAGCACTTAAACTGGCTGAAGCTGGCAAATCTGCAAGTGAAATTAAAGAGTATCTTGAAAATACAAAGATGGATGCCACAATTTATATTATGGTGCCAACTTTAAAGTATCTTAAAAAAGGTGGAAGAGTCACACCTGCTGCTGCGGCTCTTGCAAAACTTTTCAGCATTAAACCTATTCTTCAGATACATGGTGACAAACTTGATAGTTTCGCAAAAGTTATGAACATCATGCAAGCAAAACAAAAGATGATTGCTGCAGTTAAAAAAGATTTGGAAACTTCCTTAATTGAGCCATACAGCCAAGGCAAACTTTGCATCAATATTGCTCACACACAAAATGAAAAAGAGGCAATGAAATTTAAAGAAGAAATTGAAAAGGCCTTCCCAAACCTTCCAATTCATTTTGTTGATCCACTTTCACTCAGCGTTTCTTGTCATATTGGGCCAGGCAGTCTGGCACTTGCAGTTGCAAGATGTGAAGAATAATAAAAGTATAAATAATAAGACCAAACTTTAACGTTTGGTCTTTTTTTTATTCATACTTACCAAAAATAAAATCCATATTTTTGCAAATCAACTCTATACCTTTTTATCTCTATTCCCTCACTCTCAAGAAGATGCTTTTGTGCTTTTACACCTCCAAGTGCAAACTTTTTGCAAAGTCCACCATTTTTAAAGACAACTCTGTGGATTGGAACGTTACCAAATTTATTTATATTTTGTATTGCACGCCCTACAAGTCTGCTGGCACTATATTGACCAAGAGTCCTTGCAATCTCGCCAAAAGTTGTCACCCTGCCAAACGGGATAAGCTTTATTAAGTCATAAACTCTTTCATAAAAATCATTCTGCATATTTAAATTATTTACAAAAAATAAAAATATAAAGCACTAAACTTTATATTTTTATAATTTTATTTTTAAACTTTCTTTTCTTGTTTATCAGAAATTGATTTGGTATGCTCAATAGCAGTCCAACCCACATTTTTTGAAAACAGTGCAACGATTGCAACTGGAATCCAAGATATGGTGAACAACGGATTAAAGAATATCACATTTGCAACAGTTTTTGCAGTGAATTTGACTCGTTTTCTTTCTGACACAAGGCCAACAATACTGACAATTGAAAGTGCCACATAAACCGCAGCAAAAGTATAGACAAATTCCAATATAAACGGCCACAGCGACACATTTATGATTGCCGCCCAAATCATAAATGCAATTTGCAATGCCAAATAGATCATCACATCTGCAATAATGACAATTATTGGAAGCAACCCAAAGGTTTGCTCAACTTTTGACCATTTGTTTTCTTTGCTTTTAAACAAAGATTTAATAATCTGACCAACAAACTTTTTCCTTACTGCAAAATAACCTTTAATCCATCTTTTTCTTTGCTTGCAGCTGACAGGAAAACTGGTTGGTTGTTCGTCAAGATATTCCGCCCTTTCAACATAGGTTGTTTTAAGATCTTTCACAATTGCATAAAGTGAAATCTCATAGTCTTCGGTCAAAGTTTTAAATGGCCAGCATTTGTATGGTTCAATAACCGACTCATTGACAAAATAGCCAGTTCCTGAAAAAATGTTACTTAATCCCAGTTTGCTTCTGCCCTTGTTTGAAAGAGTGTTGACAAATGTAAATGTCATAGAGCTTCCAGCAGAAACCCAGTTATCATTCCAGTTTTTACTGTTGCGATAGCCCATACCAATATCATATCCAGCATCAAGAGCTTTATTTATCTCTTTAATAAAATCCTCTTTAGGTATGTTATCTGCATCAAATATGACAAAAGCATCATATTTTTCTTGCTTTTCATAAATGTGTTTTATTGCAAAGTCCAAAGCATCACCCTTGCATTTTTGGTTTGGCTCAACCAGCACATTGACGTTATATTCTTCCCCAATTTTTATTGTCTCATCTTTTGGATCTTTAACGACAACATAGGTATCAATTTTGCTTTGGTCATATTTTTGAGCTTTAATTGCCTCAAGTAAATCACGAATAACCTTACTTTCATTTCTTGCAGGAATCAGAATTGCAAAACGGTGGTCTTCTTTTGCATCTTTAAACTTAACGGGCTTACCGAACCCCAGCATTGCATAGATAAATCTGTATGCAAAAAGCAGGCACGCAACACCTAAAATTATAAGAAATACAATTCTTGAAATATCTGCAACATTATTTATCACTATATTTTTCTCCATCTTTAGTAATTATTTATTTTAAAATAACAATTTAATCATTATGATGTTTTGCATCTTTTGCATCAGCTTTATAAACATATCTATAAAGTGCAACATTATCATCAGTTTCAATCACATTTCTTAAAGCGTCTTCAGTACGCTTTGCAAGATCTGCTTTGCACTCAATTGGTGAAAGTCCTTTATCGGCATAAATTGGCTCTAAAATAGTCAAATTCACCTTTGGTTTTTTCTTTAAATAGTTCTTCCCCTTTGCATACCTGTATGTGACAGCGACAGGCACAACTGGCACATCACTTTTTACCGCATAGTGAAAACTTGCAGGTGGAAGTGGACGCAGCCCCGTATGATATGGCCACAAATGCGCCTCTGGATAAATTGTGACAACATCTTTTTTCTTGTTCACTATTTTATTTATGGCATTGCTTAAATTAATCAATCCTCTTGGACCGTCTGGAAGTGGAAGCGCACCCAATGTTCTGGTTAAGTATCTTGCAACAGGCACTTCAACAACACCCTTGTTTGCAACTATATAGTTTCTTCTTGGCCACGCCACCATAACCGAAGCAAAGCATTGATCAAAAACACAAGAGTGATTGCCAATAATGATATAGCCACCTTTAATCTTTCTTATATTCTTTCTTCCATAAACTTTAACGCCATATCTCGCTTTGTTCAGCATCCAAATAATTGGCACTGCAAAAAGATAGTAAAAAACATTTCTTAAAAAGTTTAAAAACAGACCACGTTGGATATAGCGATAATTGTCTTTTATCTTCTTGTTTCTTACCCTTGGATTGTGGAAAAAATCGTCACCATATGACGAGTAATACCTTATTTTACCCCACTCCAAATCTTTTTTCATTATTCCTCTTGAAAGTATGTTGTGCAAGAACATACATTTTTATCATTTGATAAAATAATTATAACATAAAAACAGATAAGTTACAAATAAAATAAATATTATATAGTATAAAAAAAGTAATCCCAAGTTAATAATATCTATATGAAAAAAGTATCAACAAAACGTGCAGTGGAAATCGCCTACAGAAATCTTTACAACAGCAAAATCAAAGATATTGGTCATAACCTTGACAATCTTTTGAAAGCCAAAAAGATTGCAAGCCAAGATAAAGAACAAGAAATGGAAAGATAAAAAGACGGCAACCGCCGCCTTTTATTTCTTTTTCCTTAAACGTTATCAATCACAAATTTTAATCTTGTTTTAACTTCAGCATCACCCAAAATTTTAAGTATTGTGCAAAGATCAGGTGTTTGATTTGTTCCAGTTGTTGCAATTCGAATTATTGCACAAGCGTCTGCAACATTTCCCTTATATGCATTTGGATTTGCTTTATATTCTTTATTGTCTGTCGCAAAACCGCATGTTCCAGCAATCTCTTTAACTTGATTGAACCACTGTTGATTATCAACATTAAGATCAATATTTGCAAGATATTTGTTTAAAAATTCTTTGATTGTAGCATTGTCAACTTTACCATCAAATGAAAGCAAGTTTTGTTTGTTCAGCGTTTCTTTAAACATATAGCTGTAAAGAGTCTTTGCATCTGCAAAAGTGGTCAAATCTTTTCTTGGACGCTCCCCCTCTCTGCCAATTGCAAGCACCTTCAAAGCTTTTTCCTTATTCTTTTTCCAAATGTCTGCAAAGTCTTTATCAAAGGCATTTGCCCACTCCATCACGTTTAAATAAACATCTTGTGCTGTCATTCTGCTGATGACATTTTTGGAAACATCACCCATTTTAACAATGTCAAACATTGGGTTGTTTGATGAAATCTTACTGATTTTAAAATCAAAATCGCGATAGTCTGCTGTTGGATTTTTCACTCTCCAGCCTTCAAAATCGCTGTTTAAAAGGTTCAGCAGATATTCAATAACAGCCTGCTTTGGATAGCCGTTTACTACAAAATATCTTGCATCAGCTTCCGGATCTTTACGTTTTGAAAGTTTACGCTTATTACCGTTCTCATCAAGTTTACAAATAACCGGAGTATGTGCATACTTAAGTCTTGGAAGCCCGCAGGCATCAAAAAGCTCCAAGTGGGCTGCAAGTGAAGGGTACCACTCTTCCCCACGAACAACAATTGTTGTGCCCATAAGTGTATCATCAACAAGGTGCGCAAGACTGTAAACTGGTATACCGTTGCTTTTAAGCAACACAATATCTTTCACATTTTCACGAATTTCACGTTTGCCTTTTATAAGATCAACAAATTCAAAAGTCTTGTCACTGTCACCTTGTGATTTAAGTCTTAAAGCAAACTTTTTGCCAGAGTTTATATTTGCCTCAATTTCTTTATATGTAAGGTCACGGCAAGGATCTTTTGCCTCTATGTCATCAGTTTCTTCCAATTGTTCTTCGCGACGCTTTAAAATGTCCGCTTTACTGTCTGCAGATTGACAAAAACATGGAAAAGCCCTGCCAACTTTCACCAAATGCTTTGCAAAAGCATGGTAAATCTCTGCCCTTTTAGATTGAATATAGCTTCCGTATTCCCCACTTTGTTTTCCGTCACCTGCATAGCCCTCATCAGGTGTTAGCCCATAGAAGCACAGCATATCATAGGCAATTTGTCCTGCATTTTCAATCTCTCGCTTTTGGTCAGTATCTTCAAGTCGCATATAGAACACTCCATTTGTCTTATACGCAGCAAGATAGTCAATAAGTGCACCATAAACTGTGCCAAGATGCAAAAATCCAGTTGGGCTTGGCGCAATACGTGTAACTTCGGCCCCATTTGGCAAATCACGTTTTTTAAACTTTGCGAGGTAAAAGTCAATGTCTTTATCAACATTTGGAAATAATAAGTCTGCAAGTTTGTTATAGTCCATTATTCTTCACCACCTCTGTTTTCGTCAAGATAGCTTGCTTCAAGATCTGCAATGTGCATAAGCACTGCAAATGGGAATTTGCTGTATGCCTCTGCATAGGTCGCAGATGAGTTCTGCGCTCTTGCATCAAAACCACCCATGTGCCAGTTGATTGCCATAGCCTCTTCACGAGTCAATCTCATATATCCATTTATAATATAAACACTTTTTTCGCCATGCCCATAAGGGAGTTGGTCTTCCACTGTATAGAAAGGCTTTTCCACCCAAACACCATTTTCTTTGACATTGCGTTTGCTCTCTTTATAATAGCAGCATTTGCATACATCATGGAAAAGTCCACAGATGGCAACAGCCTCTTCATTTATCTCTTCGCCATATTCTTCCACACAAAGACGAAGCAACCTGTCATAAACGTTGAGTGAGTGTTGACAAAGTCCACCAGGCTCGGCAAGGTGAAACCTTGTTGAAGCAGGGGCAGTGAAAAAGTCTGTGCTTTCCAAAAACTTCAACAACTCTTCCACACCTTCACGCTTTATGTTTTCGCGTGCAATACGCATAAATTCTTCTTTATTTTCCTGAATATTTAACATTTTTCTTTTCCTTTTTTGTCATCCCGAGCAAGGTGCAAATCACCGACGAGGGATCTTTTTTAACATTTTTATTATAACCCAGAAAATGTCACAGCGCAAGTACTTTTGTATTATTGCAAAATATACATATATTAATTTTAATTAAAATTTAAAATCATTTGCTAAAACAAGGACAAATATATTACAATTTTCATGTAATAAATTAAAGGGAGATACTCAAATGAGAACTTATGGAACTTGCGCCTATGGCGTACGTACACCCGTCATCAAATATAGTGACGATCTTGTTGATATTGTTGCAACAAGCATTGAAAATATTGTAAAAGAGAAAAACCTTACACTTAAAGAAAAGGATATAGTTTGCGTGACTGAAGCCGTTGTTGCAATCAGTCAAGGCAACTTTGCCTCAACCGAAGACATTGCTTGTGATGTTCGCAACAAACTGGGCGGCGGCAAAGTGGGGCTTATTTTCCCTATCCTTTCCCGCAACAGATTTATGGGCATACTTCAAGGCATTGCACAAGGCGTGGACGAGCTTATCATTCAACTTTCATACCCTTTTGACGAGGTTGGCAACCCTCTTGTTTCAATCGACACACTTTACGACCTTGGAATCACCAAATTTGACAAGGCATATACAAGCGAAGAATTCTATAACCTTGTTAAAAGTGTAGAGCATCCTTTCACCGGCGTCGACTATATCAAAGAATACCTTGCAATAGGCGGAAAAAAAGCAAAAATTATTCTTTCAAATGACCCACTTGAGATTTTAAAGTATACTGACAAAGTTATCAATGCTGATATACACTCAAGAAAGCGAACAAAGAGAATACTGCTTTCAAATGGTGCAAAAAGGGTTCTTTCACTTGATGAAATTTTAAATGACGAAAGTGCCGAGCATGGCTATCACCCAATGTATGGCGTGCTTGGCAGCAACCGCAGTAAAGAAGGTAACATTAAATTGTTCCCACGCGGTGGCGAAGCATTTGTTACCGAGCTTCAACTTGAACTTAAAAAACGCCTTGGTGTAAACCTGGAATGTATGGTTTATGGTGACGGAGCATTTAAAGATCCAGTTGGTGGCATTTGGGAACTTGCTGACCCAGTTGTAAGCCCAGCCCACACAAATGGGCTGCTTGGAACACCAAACGAGATCAAACTTAAATATATATCTGACAACGTATTTAAAGACCTTAAAGGTGAAAAATTGACACAAGAAATGAAAAAATTTATCGCCAACAAAGACAAAGATTTGAAAAATCAAAATGTATCACTTGGCACAACCCCAAGACACTATACCGACCTTATCGGATCTCTCTGCGATCTTGTCAGTGGCAGTGGTGACAAAGGAACTCCAGTAGTGCTTATCACTGGCTACTTTGACAACTACTCTATAGACTAGGTCAAAAATTACAAATCCAACTGCGTTAACTACAAAATCGCGACACACTCATTTATGAAAATAAAATCGAGTGTCGCGATTTTTTATTTCTTTGTTATATAAGCAATTTTTGACCTAATCAACGTTATTTATTTATCAATGTTTTTTTGCCTTGCCTATGCATCATTTTTTGTGTAATTGAATGAATCTCATATGGTTTAAGTAAAATCACTTTAAAAAGAAGAATAAATCAGTAAATTGGACTTCCATAATCTCTGCAAGACGCATATAGTAGATCATGGGATATGTGTAGTCCCTGTCAAACAATGATGAAATAAAAAAATCAGGAAGTCCAAATTTTCTTTCAAACTCTATTTCATTTTTCACATTTTGTTCGGCAACAAAGTGCAATACCCTTTCTAAATCCATGTCAGGATTAATTCGTCTTTTCTTATATTCCACACAATCAGCATTATTTTTACTTTTATCACCGTCAAGTATCATTTTCATAACCTCTAACACTATTATATAATGACTATTGTCAGTTTGCAAGTATTTCACTGACTTTTGTCATATTCTATGTATAGGTGATAAATATGATAGAAATTTTCAGTGAAAGATTAAGAGATTTGAGGAAAGAAAAAAATATTAGTGCAAAGCAACTTGCACAAGCAATCAAAGTAAGTGATACAGCAATAATAAGATGGGAAAATAAACAAAGAATTCCAAGCATGGAAAATGTTTATAATATTGCCATTTTCTTTGGGGTGTCTACAGATTATTTGGTTGGTTTAAAAGATTATTAATATTCAAAAGAACAAAAAAGTGCCGCTCGGCACTTTTTTTATTATATTTTTTATTTATTTTTATAATTAACTAACTCATCATAAATTGGTGATTTTGAATAGATATATTTAAAATATTGAGGTAATTGTAACTTAGGATCAATTGATCTTAATTTTTTTAACATCAATGGTTGAGAAAATTTTTGTATATCATAAAGTTCCAAAGCATAGCATTTTGATGAATTTTTAAAATATTCAACAATTTCAAAGGCATCTTTACGCTTGTCATAACCAGTCATTTTCATAATCTGATCAATTGTTCCGCAAAGTATTTTTTTGACTTTTACTGTTCCAATAATTGCTTTATCATCTTTTGCCGAATATATAAATATTGGTTTGTTTAATTCCGATTCTTTAATTGGAGATTTTCTAAATTCATATCTTTTATCACCATCAAAAATCTGTCTTGCATAATAAGACAAAATAGACATTAAAATTAATTTATTACCTTTTATCACAATTTAATTTCTCCAAAGAATTACTTTTACATATTATCATTCTTTTCATATCATGTCAATTATAATAAGATAAAAATAATAACTTAGACGAGGCATAAAAAATTCCCACACTCGATTTTACTTTCATAAATGAGTGAAAACTATAAATCCCACTAAAAATTGTTTCAAGGTAAAAATTGGCACAGATGCAAGGCTCACAAAAAAAATCACGCACGACTTTACTTTTTCGTAAACGAGTGTGTGATTTTTTTTGTAGAAACACAGCAGATGTGTTAATTTTTACCTTGAAACAGGTGACATTTCGCGATACTTGCGAAGTCCAGTACCAGCTGGTATAAGTTTACCAATAATAACGTTACCTTTAAGACCAACAAGTGGATCAACTTTTCCGCAAATTGCACTGTCTGTAAGAACACGTACAGTTTCCTGGAAGGAAGCGGCTGACAAGAAGCTGTCAGTTGCAAGAGATGCTTTAGTGATTGAAAGAAGTACACGTTTTGCGGTTGCTGGCTCACCACCGTTTTCAAGAGCTCTTTCGTTTTCCTCTTCATATTTAAAGATATCAACAATCTCACCAGGAAGAAGGTCAGTATCACCAGACTCTTCAATCTTAACTTTACGAAGCATCTGACGAACAATAATCTCCATATGTTTATCGTTAACATCAACCGAGTTATTCTTATAAACTTTAAGAACTTCACGAATCATGTAATCTTGAACACCCTTAATTCCTTTTGTTTTAAGGATATCATGTGGGTTAAGAGGACCTTCGGTAAGTGCAGTTCCTGGTTCAACAGTGTCGCCAACGGCAACTTTGAACTTTGCGCCATATGGTGTGCCATAGACAACATCAGTTCCGTCTACGTTTTGAATTGTTATCATTTGTTTTGCTTCGTTTATGTCGGTAACTTTTCCGTTTACCTCGCTGACTACTGCAACGCCCTTTGGTTTCTTGGCTTCAAACAACTCTTCAAAACGAGGA
>CAKJZE010000020.1 GCA_918285425.1 Clostridiales bacterium | reverse complement strand
GCATAATAAACACCAGGGATAGATCTATCCTTGGTGTCCTCGGTCTGTTCAACCACACTTGGCGTGGCTGTTTTATTGTTATTAACAATTAAAAATGGTATTGTAAAGATAAGCAGTGCAAGCACTACCCCAAAACTTATAAGGCTTCTTCTAAGCCACCCACCCCCCTGAACTGAGGTTCTATTACTCTTCTTTACGTCTTCCATCATACTTTTCCTCTCTCTTTAGTTTTTGTAATCGTGTCAACTTCTATGCAATTTTATCACACTTATTGACAAAATTTTATTATCATTATTTTATATAATCTGATTTACTATGTCAAATAAATTTTCATACATTTAGCAATTTTTTTCAATTCGCCTTAATTTTATTACCACAATATTTAATCAATCACATTTGAAACTACATCAGCACTCAGTCTTTTTTCTTGAATAAATTGTAAAATATTTTCAAGAGCTTCTGCGGTTGCCATTGTTGGGTGCATAAGGATAAGATCGCCAGCATTCAGTTCACTTGTTGCACGAGTATAAATCAGCGAGGCATCTTGATCTCGCCAATCTATTGTGTCGTGCGTCCAAAGTATAGTCTTATATCTCAAGTTTTCCGCAGCCTGCACCGTGGTTTTACTGTAACTTCCACCAGGCGGTGCGAACAATGTCATATCAACATTAAGCACCTGCTTTACAATTTGCGTGCAACCATCAATCTCTGCAATGTTGTTATCATATGATAAATTGGCATGCTCTTTATGAGTTGATCCATGATTGCCAATCTCATGCCCTGCATCATAAATTTTCTTCAACATTTCTGGATTGTCTTTTACCCAAGTCTTCCCAACAAAAAATGTACACTTTGCACCATATTTATTCAAAGTATCAAGCATATCGTCAAGATATTCTGTACCCCAGTAAACATTGATCATAAGCGAAACTTTCCCCGATGTTTCATTGCCAGCATAAATCACTCCGTTATAGGTTTTATTTGCAGAAACAACTTCATTTTCACTTGTGAAAAGTCCGCAAAACATCATAGTAAAAACCACTATTGAAATCAGCGCAAAATTAACAAGTCCATGAACAACAATCTTTTCCTTCTTAATCATCACATTATTATTTGACATAAAAATTCCTCACAATAGTATATGTAAGGAATTTCTAAATTTTGTTTAATAAGTTATAATTTTTTAAAATTCAATTATCATAATTTTAAATGTGCAAATTATTCACATAACGTTGTTATAAGGTGAAATTTAGATGAAGAACAAGGCAATAAAAAATCGCGACGCTCGATTTTACTTGCGTAAATGAGTGTGTCGCGATTTTGCAGTTAACACAGTTCTTCGCTTAATTTCGCCTTATAACTTTTTGATGAGTTTCAGATCAACGCGTCCCTTTTCATCAATTTTAATAACTTCAACTTCAACACGGTCGCCAATGTTGACAACATCTTCCACTTTTTCCACTCTTTTTGATGAAAGTTTAGAAATGTGAATCATGCCATCAACAGATTCAGTAAGCTCAACAAATGCACCAAATTGCATTATACGAACAACTGTACCTGTATAGCGTTCGCCAATCTCTGGCTCAAAGATTATACCCATGATAATCTCTTTTGCTTTAAGTGCATTTTCCTCTTCTGCAGAGGCAATCATAACGCGTCCGTCATCATCAATATCAATTTTAACCCCTGTTTGCTCAATAATCTTGTTAATAGTCTTTCCACCACTGCCGATTACCTCGCCAATTTTATCAGGATTGATATTGAATGTGATGATCTTTGGAGCATATTTGCTTAAAGATGTTCTTGTCTTTGGCAAACATTCAAGCATTTTGCCCATAATGTGCATTCTGCCATCTTTTGCCTGTGCAAGAGCACGTGTAAGGATTGCTTTGTCAATACCCTTGATTTTGATATCCATTTGAATTGCAGTGATACCATCTTTAGTTCCGGCAACTTTAAAGTCCATATCGCCATAGAAATCTTCTGCCCCTTGAATATCAGTTAAGACAATAACTTTACCAGTTTGCTCGTCCTTAATAAGACCCATAGCGCAACCTGCAACAGGTGCCTTGATTGGAACACCAGCGTCCATAAGTGAAAGCGTTGATGCGCACACACTTGCCATAGATGAAGAACCATTAGATGACAAAACTTCACTTACAAGGCGAAGTGCATATGGGAACTGATCCTCTGAAGGAATAACAGGTTCAAGTGCTCTTTCTGCCAAAGCACCATGTCCAATCTCTCTTCTGCCAGGGCTCTTAAGAGCTTTTGCCTCTCCAGTTGCATAGCCAGGCATATTATACTGGTGAATATAGCGTTTATATTCGTCATTATCAAGACCTTCAAGTTTTTGAACCTCACCAAGAGTTGCAAGAGTAAGTGCGTTCATAACTTGAGTTTGTCCACGAGTAAACACACTTGATCCGTGTACACGTGGCAAAATTCCGGCTTCACACCAAATTGGGCGAACTTCAGTTAAAGCTCTGCCATCTGGACGAAGTTCTTTATCAACAATCATTCTGCGGACAATTTCCTTTTTCATTTTGTAAAGCACATCTTTAACTTCAAGCTCTCTGCCTTCAAACTCTTCAGCAAAGTGAGTAAGCACATCTTCTTCAACCTCACTTACTTTATCTCCTCTTTCTTGCTTATTGGCAGTCACTTCAAAAGCCTTTTGCATTTTCTCAAATGCATAGTCATGAACAGCTTGTTTAACATCATCTCCAACAACAAAGAGTGGGACTTCTTTCTTTGGCAGTCCAACTTCTTTTTGTATGCCTTCAATAAATGCTACAATTTTCTTAATCTCCTCATGTCCAAACATGATTGCATCAAGCATTTCTTGCTCTGTAATTTCCTGTGCACCAGCCTCAACCATCATGACAGCATCTTTAGTTCCTGAAAGTGTAAGGTGAAGACGGCTTTTTTCATCTTCTTCTTCAGTTGGGTTAATAATATATTTTCCATCAACCATACCAACAACAACAGATCCTGTAGGCCCTGCAAATGGTATGTCAGAAATTGAAAGAGCAACTGATGAACCAATCATAGCCAAAACCTCTGGTGGTCTGTCTGGATCAACAGAGAGAGCTGTTGCAACCACAACAACATCATTATAAAATCCCTTTGGAAACAGTGGACGAATTGGTCTGTCAATCAAACGAGAAACAAGGATTGCTTTATCTGAAGCACGCCCCTCTCTCTTTTTAAATCCACCAGGAATTTTACCCACTGAATACATCTTCTCTTCAAAGTCAACTTGAAGAGGGAAAAAGTCCATACCAGGACGTGGTTTGTCACTCATAGTTACGTTAACCATAACCATTGTTTCACCACTTTTTACAATACAAGAGCCATTTGCAAAACCAGCGTATTTGCCAAGCTCAACTGTTAAATCTTTACCAGCAATTTCTGTTTTAAAAACTTTTCCTTCCATTTTTACCTTCCTTAAAAAATATTTTTCTAATAAACAAAGGGACAGAAAAACTGCCCCCTTATATTATTTTCTTATACCAAGTTTTGCAATAAGCTGTCTGTAACCCTCAAGGTCATTTGCCTTAAGATAGTTCAAAAGACCCTTTCTTCTTCCGACAAGTTGAAGGAGTCCGCGTCTTGAGTGGTCATCTTGTTTGTTTGATTTAAGATGCTCTGTCAAGTGGTTGATTCTTTCTGTCAAAAGAGCAATTTGAACTTCTGGAGAGCCAGTATCGCCTTCATTTCTGCCATACTCGGCAATTATTGATTGCTTTTTAGCTTTATCCATAATAAAGTTTTCCTCCTGTTAAATTTGCCTTCAGCCTGAGCATATATTAAACCGGAAAACCAAAGTTTAACAACTCAACTTAAGGTATGCAGTTATATTATCACACATATTTAAATTTGTAAAGCATTTTTTGAAAAATTACCCCAAATTACTTCTCACCACAATCTGTACTGCACTGATTGTCAACAATTTCTGTCTTATTTCTTCAAATTCTGCATTATCGTGCACACAAACAGAGGCATTTATCTCAAATTTTCCATCACTGCTTGCGGTTGCCATCACAGAATTAATCTTCACATTTTCTTCATAAAGAACGTCCATAATTTTTTGCAAAAGTTTTTGTTCATCTCTGCCAGTGATTTTAAAAGATACATCAAATGTGCAATCATTAAGATCTTTTTTCCAAACGGCAGACAAAAACTTATCTTTGTCAATCTCTTTTATGTTGGCACAAGATTTACAGTGAACAGTAATTACACCATTATTAGAACTCATTGCAACAATTTCATCACCCGGAATTGGAGTGCAACAATGTGCAAGTTTGACATTTCCAACCTCTATGCCATCAATAAGCATTGGTGAAAACTGTACTTTTTCAAACTTTTTATCTTTTTTAGCCTTAACTTTAGCAATGTTGACAATCTCTTCTGGCTTGACACTGCCCGAACTGATAAGTGAGTACAAATCTTCTGATGAATATACAAAATGAATTTTTTGTATCTCTTCAAACATTTCTTTAGACAACAAAGTTTCAAGTGACATCTTGCTTTGTTCTGCAGCTTTTTCCAACATCTCTCTGCCACGTTTAATACTATCAGAACTCCTGGTTTTTCTCAAAAATGAACGTATGTGTGCTCTTGCATCTCTGCTTACAACAAACTTAAGCCAATCTCTTGAAGGGCCTTGACTCTTTTCACTTGTTATTATTTCAACAACGTCACCAGTTTCCAAGTGATAGTTAAGTGGAACTTTCTTTCCATTGACTTTTGCACCCACACATCTGTCACCAAGTTCAGTGTGGACTTCATAAGCCATATCTATTGGAGTTGCGAGTTCTGGCAGTGAAATTGGTTTATATTTTGGCGTAAATACCCAAATTTCGCTGCTTGAGAAATCCATAGTCAAAGCTTTAATGAAATCTGTACTATTTTTAAATTGCTTTTTATCCTGAATAATAGATCTGAACCAATCAAGCTTTTCATTAAATACATCTTTCTCAAAATTTCCTGTCTTATAGCGCCAGTGTGCAGCAATTCCATACTCACAAAGTCTGTGCATATTATATGTTCTTATCTGAACTTCAAAAGGTGTGCCATCTTGCATAATAAGTGTTGTGTGCAAACTTTGATAGCCATTTGCTTTTGGTGCGGCAATATAGTCCTTTATTCGCCCAGGAACAGGTTTATACATTTGATGTATCTTACCTAAAACTAAATAACAATCCTTGACTTCATCAACAATAATTCTGAAGGCTATGATATCATAAATTTTGGCAGTACCCCTGTCTTTAAGTTTCTTATAAACACTATAGAAATGTTTGAAACGGCTGTTTACCTCTCCTTTTAAGCCAAGGTCAACAAGTGCTTGTTTTAAATTTGTCTCTACACTTCCCATTCTTGATTTGCTTTTCTCGTACTTTCTGTCAAGTTCTTCTTTAAGTTGTTTATATTCATTTGGATTAAGATTTTGAAAACATATATCCTCAAGTTCCAACTTTATGGTGTTAAGTCCCAATCTCTCTGCAAGTGGAACAAACAAATTCATGGTTTCTGTACAGCATTTTATTCTTCTGTTATAAGGCAGATACTGTACAGTTCTTATGTTGTGCAGTCTGTCTGCAAGTTTAATAAGCAGCACCCTTATATCTTTACTCATTGCGATGAAAAGTCTTTTTAGACTTTCCATCTCTACATTTTCATATTTTGAATAGTTCAATCTGTTAATTTTTGTGACACCCTTGACCAAACGCTCCACATTTTCACCAAAATGCTCTTTTATAGCCTTAAATGTCACTTTAGTATCTTCCACGACATCATGAAGCAGTGCCGCAGCAACCGTTTCTTCATCCATGCCAAGATTTATAAGAATCTTTGCGACTTCAATTGGATGAATAATATATGCTTCACCGCTGAGTCTTTTTACACCACTGTGAGCTTTTGATGCAAATTTATAGGCGTCCAAAATAAATTTTGGATTTTCATAGTTTTTTTCTACAAGTTGTACAAATTCATCCATGTCAGTCATTCCTCCCTGTTATTTTTGCAATAAATTTAGATGAACAAAGTTCTCTTTTTGGTGGGTTTTCCACCATTTCAATTTTAAAATCTTTGCCAAAATTAAGTTTTATGAATCCCAGCTCTGCAAATGCCAAGCATGAAAACATAATTTGAGCTTTACTTAATCCACCTTCAGTGCGTTGCACTTTGTCAAGCCATTCAAAAATATTGTTGGCATTGATGGATCCCGCATACTTTTTCAAAATATTATATGCCATTATATTCACATTTCTTGAATTATTTATAGAAATTGTGTTATAAGACCTCTTTAAAGGCACAAAAACTTTGGCATTCTGCGCAAAGTATTCCTTTTCATGCGAATATATATATCTTGTGAATATGATGTTTGTGTACCCAAAAACTTCTTCTGCACAAACTGGATATCTGTTGCTTACAAGTATAGTATTTTGCCCATTTTTAAGCGGAACATGTGATATTGTATAGCCACTTATTTTTGGATAAATATTCGCGATTCGCTCTGCTTGTTTTTGACTGTCAGCTACTACAAGCGTACCAAAGCCATTACCATTTAAATTTTTAATGAGCCCTTCAAGGTCGTCAAGGTTATATTCAATCACTTTATTAGGTGCAAATTCGGAATTAAAGCGATCAATTAAGGACAAAATTAAATCTCTTTCTTTATCTGTGTCAAGCATAATTTGTTTTATGAAAACATCTCTTAAGATTGCTTGAGGATAAACTTTGTTGCGATAATAATTGTTTTCAAGATCAATTATAAGTTGCTTCTTTACATCAGATTTCAAAGCCTCAACATGCTTTTCTGCTGAAAAACACATAATAGATTTTCCCTGTTTTGTGGTGATTTTAAAGTGTCTGTAGTTGTTATCCTTCATTTGCACAACATTAAGTGCTTTTGCTTCAAGCATAAATGTTGGTTTTTCGTTACCACAACCAAAAGGCTCTAACAGTTCTATTTGTTCAATAAAAAACTTGTTTATATCCTGATCAGTAATCTTGATTTCATAGTTCTGTGAAATAAGAAATTTTCTTGTATCAATGCCAGCCATAATTGCCTTGCCAAGTCTGCGTTTCAGTTCTTCAAAGTTCTCTTGCTTAACTTCAAGACCAACAGCCATTTTATGCCCACCAAACCTAATTAATATATCACTTACACTTTGAAGTGCCTTATGCAAATCCACACCATCAACACTTCTTCCGCTGCCCTTTAATGTTCCCTCTTCAGTCATTGTGAAAATGATGGTTGGTTTGTTATAGTCATGACAAATTCTTGAAGCCAAAATACCAAGTACGCCTTGGTGAAAATCCCCTTTCAGTAAGAAGATATTTTCTTCTGCAATTGATACTTTTTGAAGCTCTTGCTCTAAAGCAATAATTCCTGTACTTATACTTTCCAGTCTGTCATCATTATCTTTGCAAATTTGCTCATACAAATGTTTCAATTTGTCCTTGTCTTTCTCTATCAAAAAATCAAAGACCTTTTTACCCTGACTCATTCTGCCACTTGCGTTAAGTCTTGGCACAATTTTAAAGGCAAGTGACTGACTGTTTACCACTTCAAGATTAAGCTGATTTATCATATAATTATAGCTTTCAAGACACTCTTTTTTGGCAATTTTTTCAAGCCCCAATTTTGCTATAACCCTGTTTTCATCAACAAGTGGCACAATATCACCTATTGTTGCCACTGCAGCAATATCAAGGTATCTATATGCCTCTTCTTTGCCAGCAAGCGCCTGTACAAGTTTAAGTGCAACCGCAGCTCCGCAAAGTCCGCTGAATTCATACTTCTGTCCACTTATTTTCGGATCAATCACAATACAGTTTGGAAGAGCTATGTCAGGCTCGTGGTGATCAGTGACAATTACATCTGCCCCATAGGATTTTATAAGCTCAACCTCTTTGATCGCAGTTATTCCAAGGTCAACAGTTATAAGCAATTTTGGTGAAGACTTTGACATGATTTCATCAATCATCTCTTTTGAAAGGCCATAGCCATCATCAAACCTGTTTGGAATATATACATCAACATCTGCTTCAACTGATTTTAAATATTTATACAAAATTACGCACGCAGAAATTCCATCACAATCATAGTCCCCATACACTACGATTTTTTGGCGATTTTTTACTACTGCTTGTATTTTTTCACAAGCGTCTTTCATTCCATTTAAATCAAAAGGGTCGTGCAAAGAATTTAGGTTAGGATTTAAGAAATTTTCAATCTCCTGCTTGCCAACCACCCCTCTTTTTTCAAGTAAGTCTATTATTCTTTCATCTAAATCATTATAATTCATATCTATTACCTTTAAACAAAAAAGCCACAAGACTGACAGAACTGTCAATCAAATGGCTTAATTTTTTTACTATTATTTTTCTCTATTTTAATTTCGTAAATACTATTTTTTCTTTGGAGCTGGCGAGTTATTCCTGCTCAAGCTTCTTTTATCTGCAGCCTCTTTTATACCCAGCATAAAGTCATAAAGTGAAATTCCCAAGAACCAATATGAATAAATACCAGTAAGCAGACAAACAAACATTGTTATTGCTGCAAAAATAACATTTAATGATGCAGTAAACATATAAACTGCAGCCATCACAGCAACACCAGAAATCACAAAGATTAAAGATTTTAAAGTCTCTTTTTTGCTGAGTGCAATAAGTTCTTCACTTGACAAATCTTTATTGTGAACAAGTTTCTTGTTTTCCAGCACTTTTTCAAATGTAAGAACAAAGGCAAACAAAACAAGCAACGCAACAGCGGCAAGGATTACAAATGACACAATAGTGATTGGCAATCTTGTCACAATCAAAAGTGCAGTTGAGAATATTATTGTATGAAGCACAGCAATTGTAAGACATACTGCAGTCACAAGTTTATATCTGATCCAACTTGCAAAGAATAAGCCAAATATAAGCAATATCATGGTAACACTTATCCAAACAATAGCACTTTTAGTAACAGAACCTGATACATCATAAATGCCTTCAACAGCAGATTTTTCAACCCCCATCTTCACAGATAAACTTTCAGTTACACTTTCTTTATTGATTGATTTATTATTTGTGCGAATTATAACATAAGAGTCAGTATATTTATCTTCCATAAATATTTTTTCATATGTCAATCCATTTTCGCCCAAAGCACTCTTTGCACCAAAGATGAGTTCATTTTCACTTTTTGAGCTGTCAGTCACAACAACTTCAATTTGCGTGCCGCCTGCTATATCTGACCCCAAATTAAGACCGGCAGTAAGTGACACAATTACTGCAGCAATAATAACACAGAAGGAAATTATTGTATAAATCAAAAGCCAAGGTTTTTTCTTACTCATCTTTCTTTTCCTCCCTTATGACAAATCTATAGGCTTTGGCACCGCCATCATTGAAAGCCTCAAAAATATTAATAAATCCAGGAAGCATGATGGCATTGCTAAACATTGAAACAAGCGAGAACAGACAAGTGATTAAGCCAAACACTTTAAGTTCCCCCGAAGCCACGATTGCCACGATTGCAAAAATGACTGCAAGGACAATATTTCCAGAAAGCATGCCATTAAGTGACTTTTTATAGCCACCTTCAAGAGAAGCTGTCACCGTCTTGCCTTGTTTATACTCGTCAAGAACACGACTTGCATAGATATAGGTTGTTGTAAGTAAAACAGACAAACCAAAATCAAATGCAATGAATGATGAAAAGCTTATCTCTACCCAAGGGAAAGCCCAAACAAAGAACAAGATAATCATGGCATCAAACAAAAGTGCAACAAGATTGAAACAGCCAATAACTCCATATCTGATAATGAAAAACAGAGTGGCACCAAGAAGTATTATTCCAAGCGCAACAAGTGAAAGAATAAATGTCAAATTGGTATCACTTGTTGTGTTTATAACAACGCTTTCTGTGTTAAGACTTGCTGGCAAACTTCCAAGTTTCACCTTCATAGCAAAATCCTCTGCACTTGCATAATCATTAAATGACAATGGCATATATGAAAGATTTGTTTGAGATGAGCTTTTTATACCTTCATTGCTAAAACTTGTCATCATGTTCCCACCCATGTAAACATAGATTGTGCTTGATGCGTCCAGCATGTTGGCATAGGCTTCTTGACCTGCATCGTTGAAATACATAAACACATAGATTGTTGAATTGTATGTACTTATTTGTACATCACTTATGTGTTTGTTTCCAATTATGTATGTGTCATCAGCAGAAGACGAACTCCTCAGTTCAAATTGACCAATTCCAACTGCCTTAAGAAGTTTATATGAACTTTTCAGTGATCCATATGCTGTTGGATAACCAATTTCAATACGAACTTTCTGATCGCCAACTGAAAATACATTTGCACCAGAATAACCATTATCTGCAAGAATGCTTTTAATGGTTGCAACACTGCTGCTGATTTTACTTTGGCTGTAAGTATCATCAAATTCATATTCTGCATAAACACCTGCACCCAGATCTGCAGATTTGTTGATACTTGCTGCAAGTGAAGTGAAAGTATATGAACCAAAATTCATAGGAACAAAGGTAAAGAGCGTTCCAATCACTGCAACAATAGCAATCAAGATGATAAATAATTTAGCTGTTTTCTTTTTTATGGGTTTCATGCTTTTTAGTCCTTACATAAATTCATTTTGCCTTATTATACAACATAAAATAAGCCCCGGTCAATCCTTTCTTAAAAATACTAAAATAATTTTTAACAAATAAAAACATTATAAACACCCTAACACAATTTCAGGGCGGAGTTTGCATATATAACAAAGAAACAAAAAAGTTCCACGCTTGAGTTTACTTTCGTAAATGAACGTGTGGAACTTTTGTAGTTTCTGCAGTTAGATGTGTGAAATTCGCCCTGAAATCAGAAGGTGAAATTATGCTTACGCACCTTACTCCTCGTATATTTAATTTTTCTCTTATCCAGCTCTTTTTTAACTATGTCTTTTACTTGTTTTTCAGCCTTATCATAGTCGTCTGTATAGATGACATAATCATAAAAACCTTTTTGTTCATCTTCATAGCGGCGTCTGTCAAACAATCTCATCTTAATTGTCATTTCACTTTCACCACGCTCACGCAATCTGTCAATAAGGATAAATTTATTTTTTACCGTCAAGTAAATACCAACAACATCTTCGCCAGATTCTTTCAGTCTTTTATAACTGTCAACATCAATGTCCTTTATGGCAACCCCACCCTCGTTAATGATGCTCTTATAGCTTTCAAGTGCAGTACCATAATAGTGACCGTCTTTGTGTACCTTGTTATATTCAAGGAAGAATCCATCATTTATTTTTTTCTCAAACTGTTCTTTAGTAAGGTAAATATAAGTTCCCTCTACCTCTTTTCTTCTGACATCTCTTGAGGTATAAGACTGAATACGCCTTACAACAGAAAAATCATCAATAATGCTGTAGATTATTGGAGTTTTGCCCACCCCTGATGGTCCTGATATAATAAAAATCATAAATTTTCCTCCTTTGTAAGCTCTTCAAATTGATTTAAATAGTTTTTGTAAAGTTCAAACGCACCCTGAAGCGTGCTTTTTTTAGTAAGATCAACGCCTACGGTTTTAAGCAGTTCAACAGGATATTCACTTGAACCTGAAGACAGAAATTTTAAATACTTATCTTTATAACCTGGCACCTGATTTATAAGGTTATTTGCAATTATGCATGCAGATATAAAGCCTGTTGCATACTTATAAACATAGTATGGTCTGTAAAAATGTGGAATTCTGCTCCATTCATATTTGGCAACCTCTGTTTTAATAACGTCTTTACCGAAATATTTATCTTGAAGCTTTGCGTATTGGTTATTTAAATCTTCAACAAGCAATGGCACTTTATTCTCTTTTGATGTATAAACAAAATGTTCAAATTCGCTGAACATAGTTTGACGATAAAGTGTGGTATAAAATTGTCTTAAAATTTCATTTAAACAGAACAATCTTTCTTGCTTATTTGTGCAATTGTTAAGCATATAATTTGCAAGCAAAATCTCATTTACAATTGATGCAACCTCAGCAACAAAAATACTGTAATCACTTTTATCAATAACTTGCGTATTATCACTGAAATAGCTGTGCATTGTATGCCCAAGCTCATGCGCAAGGGCAGACACCCAGTTGTAAGTTTCTTCAAAGTTTAACAGAATATATGGATGAATGCCATAAACTCCCATACTGAATCCACCGCTTGTCTTTGCAGGTTTGTTATACACATCAATCCAGCCTTCAGTCATTGCCTTTTTCACCACATCAGCATAGTCACTTCCAAGCACACCAAGTGCATTTAAAACAAGCTTTGCACCATCTTCATAAGTGAACTTTCTGTCCATTTTACCAAGTGGTACATAGTTGTCAAAAGTGTAGTATTTTTTCAGCTTCAAATGTTTTTTCTTTATGTTTTGAAATCTGTAAAACAAATCAAAATTTTCGTTTACCACTTCAATTAAAGTTGGTAAAATTTTCGTGCTTATTTTGTTTGGTAAACTGTTCATCTCAAGTGCATTTTTGTATTTATAAATTTCCACAAAAAAGCTTTGTTCATCAACATTTCCAAGATAAAGACTGCCAAGGGTATAGTTAAAGTTTTTGAATGTCCCCATCATTCTGTTAAACACCTTCAAGCGCAATTTTTGATCTGGACTTTCCAAGAATTTGCCATAATTTGCTTGTGTCAACTCTTCCTTCTCACCATCTGGAGTTTTTATAAAACCAAACTTTATATCAACATCATCAAAATCATCAAAAACTCTTGCCGCATTACCAAAAGCAGTATTTTTTGAAAGCACAGCCTCCACATTGGCAGGTTGTTTGTGCTTCTTTTCAAAAATAATATCTTTTATCAAAAGGTCATAGTCCGCAAATTCAGGATCTGCAGCCCATTTATTAAGTAAACTGCTTTTAATTTTATATTTTTGGTGTTCAACCATAACTAATTTTGAAGCAAGCTGTGATATAAAATAGGAGTAATCCCCTTCAATCTTTCTTGAAAACTCATCTTTATTATTGGCAGATCGGCGAAGATAAACATAAGACATAACCTTAGTCCAAAGTTTTTCTTGCTCTGTACAAAACTTAAAATATTCAAGAAGTTGCTGTTTTTGACTCAATTTGCCCTGAAATTTCTGTATTTTTTCTTGAAGCATAGCTTTATACTTCTCATAGTCAACAAAGAAGTCTTGTTCACTTTTATAAATATCTGTTAAATTCCAATCGTAAGTTAATTTTTCCATCTTTTTACCAAATATATTATAGCAGATACAAACAATATAGGCAAACAAAACTTACAAAAAAAATAAAAACACACAAAAGTGTGTTTCTATTACATTTTTCTTATCTGTCAGAATTTACACGTTTAACGCTTTCATCTCTTGAAAACAATTTTGTTCTTCTTATGCAAAGTTGAATAAGCATCCAGATGCCAGCAAGACCAACAATAGCATAGATAATTCTTGTGAATACGCCAACGCCGAAGATCCATGTTACAAGGTTCCAGCTGAACACTCCAACAAGGAACCAGTTAAGGCAACCCACAATCATGATGCATAATGCCACAATATTTGCAATAATCATCTCATCTCCCCCTTTAATGTTGTTACTTTTAGTATGACAAAAGAGATGAAAATATATTCAAAAACAAGAATATTTAATTGATAAATCCATCTTCATAGTGATCAGCAAGTTTCAAAAAAACGTCCACAGTCGCACGAGTATCATTGATTGCACGATGCGCATTCTCAAGTGAAATACCCAGCGCATCTGCAACAAGACCAAGTTTAAACCTTGTGATACCTCTTACGTTTTTGGTCGCCATCTTCAAAACATCTATTCTTTTATTATCATAATTATATCCGCACTTTTTACCATAGTGTTTGATAAATCCATAGTCAAAATCTACATTATATCCGACCAAATAGCAACCGCGAGTAAATTTATAAAAATCTCGCAAAACTTTTTGATAAGTGAAGGCATCTTTAACATCTTCGTCTTTGATACCATGAACTGCAGTGGCATCTTTAGGTATCTTCTCTTCAGGATTGACAAAACATTCAAACTTCTCGGTCATTTCACCATTTTCAAGCTTGATTGCTCCGATCTCCAAGATTTTTGCACCAGCCGAGTATTCAAGCCCAGTGGTTTCAAGGTCAAATACAACAAATTTGTTGTTTTTAATAAACTGCGGAAGCTCTGGTGCCGCCATATCAAACAAATTTGCTTGAGTATAGTACACATAAGGCTCTGGGAAAATATATCTGTATTCCTCAGGCTCGGGCTTATACTCAATCACTTCTTCTTTTTCTGGCTCAATCACACAAAGACTGATCTCTTTAACCTTCATGCTGACTCCACCAAATTTGTCTTCATCAAGGCTTCCAAAAACTACAATATTATCACCCGCACCAAGTTGCTTTATTTTTTCAATATTTGTTGCAGTTGGAAATATCACACAAGAAAGCTTGCCAGAATAGTCTTCTATTCCAAACCTGAAATAGCAACGTTGCTCGCTTATTTCATCACCCTCTTCTTCATTGCCTTTTGGCTTAACTTTTTTGACATAAGAGCATTCTTTTATATAAGTTATTTTTCCACAAAGCACAGCTTCTGTTCCAGGAATTCTCTTGTCTTCAATATAAAATGCTTGATTATCTTTAAGGTCACCAACAAGCGGCGAAACATCTGAAAGATCAATATATCTTGCTGCAACTGGAAGTGCAAAATCTTCTGCAAAAACTAAATCTTCATCTGCAATTTCTGTTATATCCTGTGAATCTGACTTTACAAATTCAACTTTCACATCTTTGTCAAATTGTTCCTTTAAAAATTGCTGAAGGGAATAAGCAACGGCCTTATCTTCTATATATTGCAAAATCTCCTCACCCACAGCAAAACAGATATCGCCAGTTTGATTTTCACAGTTTAAATTCTTTATTTCATAGGAAATTGAAGAATAATTTTTGTCCATAAATGACTTAACTTTTGACATCACTGCCTCATTGGTGACAAAATTTTTAACAAACTTTATATCATACGCAAATCCATCAGGAAGTGAACTTTTGACAACCTCTTGTGCAACAGCCTTTACATCTGGCGACAAAATCACTCCGTCTTTATATAAAATTTCAACAAGACAGGTATTAGTATCCTTTTCAAGTGTTGCAGATCTTAACTTAAAATCATATTTATAATTTGTTTTAGCATTTAGTAAATTGTCAATATCGTTAGCCATTTTCTTCCCTTATGTAATATTAATTTCTAAATTAATAGTTTTGCCGCAATAAAGAAGTGGTATATGTCAAAGAATAACACAAGCCCAAGCAAAACAAATAATCCCACTGTATGAATAATGTTTTCAATCTTTCTTGGAACTGGTTTTCTGAAAATCCATTCAATAAGTACAAACACACATTTTGCTCCATCAAGTGCCGGAATCGGCAATATGTTAAACAGTGCCAAGTTCATTGCAAGCATTGGCAGAAGCATAAGAAAATAGTTCATGCCTTGACTGGAAATTTCTGCCACTTGAGAAATTGCGGTAAACGTTCCACCCACATCTTTAAGTGCTGTTGCGCCAGTAAACAGACCACCAAGTGCCCCCAAAATAAGTCCACAAATATAGAAGCAGAAAGGCCAAGCCTTAATGAAATTTTCAAAGAAGCCATAGGTTGCACGCTGATTATAATAAACATAACCGATGTTATTTGCAGATGCAGATAATGTTACTCCCACTAATTCAATTATCTCTTTATCTGTATATGCTTCAGTTCCCTCTGCATTTTTATATAGGACTGTTTCGCCTAATGAAAATTCTTTATATTTCCCAGTTTCTGCATCACGTTCTGGTTCTATTGACTTTATAATATCATACAACTGATTTCCCGAGAGTGCATTAAGCGAACTGTCAAATACGTTATTGTCAACTTTTGATGTGTCTTTTGCAAAGAAGAAAGCTTCAGTTTCGACTTTTTTTACACCAGAAACATCTATGATTTCCCCACCACGATTGACTGTGACAGTAAATTCTTCACCATTTTTATAGCATTTCATCAGCTCTGTTGCATTCCTGTATGCCTCTATCTTTTTGCCGTCAACAGCAAGTATTATAT
>CAKJZE010000019.1 GCA_918285425.1 Clostridiales bacterium | reverse complement strand
ATGTTTTACAAATTTTGTCAGTTGAAAAATTTACTTTAATATTTTTATTTTTTGAAATAATTGAATCAACTGCATAACCCACAATTATGGCAAGCACAAATTTAATCAGAAGTAGTGGCAAAATGGCAATCATTTTGCTTGGATTCTCGGCGCTGGTTAAAAGCAGAGGGAAAGCTTCATCACTGGTTGCAATATAAACAGCTAACAGTGCCCCAATTTTGATCTTTTTTTGTGCAAACAGGTCGGTTGCAATTACAGAAAATCCACACTGTGGCACAAGACCGAAACTGGCAGCAAAAAGAGTGCTGGTTTTGCCAGTAAGCAGACGATTTTGTTGAATGTTTTTAGCGCTATAGACTTCAATAATTTCAATGATGATATATGCTATAAGCAGAAAAGGAAAAATGATAGCTGAATCCTTTAATGCATCAATAACAACATCAATAAACAAATCCCAACTCATAATAAACTCCTTAAGTTATGGCAATTAATTTAAGTAACAAAACACATAATAAACTAAACTTTTTATTGTGTCAACATTTTTTTAAAATTTTTCCCGCTGTTTATGTCTTGTTTTGTTTTACTTATAAAAATCAATGTGGTATAATTATAAAGTAGTTTAAACATATGGAGAGTTCTTGTGAAAAATAATAATCAAATTAATATACAAACAGAGCAAAGCGATGAAAATATAGAGCAAGACTATATTGATTTGACCGAGCAGGAGCAGAGTAAATCCAAATATTCGCAGGTCACTGGTCAGAAATTGACAAATAAAAGTGTTCACAGGCTTAAGAAGGAACACAAACTTGCGAAAAAGCAAGAGAAAAAGGCGGATAAAAAACTTAAAAAACAAAAAAGAAAAGTTGATAAAAAACTGCCTATGCAAGAGTCTGCATTGCAAGATGACACTACTGATCAAATAGATTCCGCAAGTTCCAAGACTGAACAAAATAAAATTCTTATAGTTCGTAAGGCTGAAAAGGGACGTCCTGTCACAAAAAAGAAAAAGATTTTAAATCTTATATCCTACGCAATGGTTGGAGTATTGGCTATTGTTTTGGGCTATTTTGGTGGTAATATTTATTATGCAAATTTTATGGATAAGGTTGACTACAGCCAATTTGAAGCAGCAACTTTGAGAGATGATGAAGTTGCAGTTTATAACAGGGTGGTTGCAAGGCTTACACCTGATCGTTCTTCTGCAATTGAGCTTTTTGTTGCAGCGGAGTATAAGTTGAAAAACAGTGAGAAGTATAATGCAGCAGTAACTGGTGAAGTGCAACCAAGTATTGGCAGTAAACAATTAGTTAGTGGAACCAAGGGCAGAGATGGTGATGAGGTATACTTGGAAAATATTTCCAAGGGAATGATGTCTGTTGCGGAAAAATATAGTTATTCGCTTTCGCAAAAACAAGCAACAATTTATCATGCTGAAGGTGGGGCAATTGTTGACATGTCAACAGTTAATTATAATGAAAATCCATCTTGGGTATTAAGTGAACAAGAGTTTTTGGAGGAATATGGAACCGCTCCAGACAATCCTTGCATTCCATATATTGTATCTTCTAAAACTTATATACAGGGAACTGACAGTGTCAGATCAATTGGTAATGGCACATTTGAAATAAAATTTAATCTTGCAAAAGATTCTTCAGTTGTTGACTATGTTAAGCAGATTAAACATATGTCAGGTCTTTCATCTTATCCAACATTCAAATCAATTTCAATCACGGCTATTATTGATTCGCAGTTCAGGTTTGTATCACTTTATTATGAAGAAAATTATACTGTTACATACTTTGGTGTTCCGGCGAAATGTGATGGCTGGATCAGTATGGATATAACTTATTAAAAACGCAAAAACAATATTAAAAAGGTGAAAAATATGTGCAAAAATTGGCTTTTTGGCAAAAAAATTATTATAACTGGGGCGTCAAGTGGCATTGGTTTTGATGTTGCAAAGATACTTGCAGTTAAATATTTTTGTCATGTTATTGGCACTGGCAGAAATCAAGAAAAACTTAAAAATGCAAAACAAGAAATTGAAAAGCAAGCTGAAGAAAATTATTTAAAGGCAAATAAAAAGTATCGCGAAAAATATGGGAAGGGCTCATTTAATTTTTACAGCTTTGATGTCGCTGATGAAAATAGTTGGAAAGAGCTTAAAGAGTTTTTAAAAAACAAAAAATTTTCACCTGATATAATTATCAATAATGCAGGAATGTTTTTGGAGTTTGAAAGGGCAGAAACTCAAGATATTGATAAAATATTGAAAGTATTTAATACAAATTTTTTATCACAAGTTTACAGTTATAAAACTTTTGTTGATGTGCTTAAAAAAAATAAAGGTGGTCTTGTAAACATTTCAAGTTCAGCAGCTCTTTGCCCGGTGGTTGGTGCTGCGGCATACAGTGCAAGCAAGGCTGCAAGCAAAAACTTTACAGAATCAATTAGAGAGGAGCATAAAAAAGAGTTTTATATTGCAGGTGTGTACCCTGGCTTTACAAAAACAAATCTTTTTCACGAACATAAAGAAATAAGCAAACTTGTGCTTTCTGTTTGTCAACCTGCGGATAAGGTTGCAAAAAAGATTGTTAAAGGCATAGCGAAAAGAAAACGCAGAATTGTAATTGGAAAAGATGCTCACCTTATGAGTGGAATGTACAGAATGTTTCCAAAGGGTACGCCATCGCTTATTGCAAATGTACTTTCTGCCAGTCACGACAAAATGTTTGACAAGGTGTTTGTTGACAATCAAGCCAAAAGAACTAAAAAGAAAAAATCTAAAAAATAAAAGATCACGTTGTGGTCTTTTTAATTTTAAAATTTTTTATTTAGTTGCTTGAAATGTTGTTATTGTGGTAATATTTATTTGTAAGGAGTATGATATGAACAGAAAGGACACTGAAACTGCTGTTAAATATGAGTCATTACTTGAAGATTTGGAGAAGAGTTTTGGTGATTGGTTTTATGGTAAATTTGCAATTCCAACCATGACAGCCAATCTTTATCCATACACAAGTCTTTTTACACCAATAAAAATAAATAATATTGAAGTAAAAAATCGCATAGTTATGGGTCCAATGGGTAATGTCAATATGGCAGACGAAAATGGCAGGCCAAGTCAAAAGATGATTTCCTATTTTGAAGCCCGTGCAAAAGGTGGGGTTGGGCTTATCACAACAGGGCTTGTGCCAACCGCGTATAAAGAGGATCCGTCAGTTTCAGAAAAGGGCAGTCTTACGTATTTTCCAAGAATAGATGGAAGCCGAACAAATCTTGTTGGCTGGCGCAATCTTGCGTATGCAGTGCACAGTTATGGAA
>CAKJZE010000018.1 GCA_918285425.1 Clostridiales bacterium | reverse complement strand
TATATTCAAATATTGATGCACTTGAAGATGAATATAATAAAATGCAACTTGCAAAAGAAGCTGAAATGACAAAGAAAGAGCAGAAAGAAAATGAAAAACTTATCGCAAGACTTCAGGCTGAAGCTGGCGCAAGAAAGGAGGACGATGGTGAACAAATCCAAGGCTAGCAAAAAAAGCAGTGTTAAGCAAAAAAGAAAGCTGAAGCTCAGTGAGATTGAAGACCTTTCAATGTGCGTTTTTATTGTTAAAAAAAGTATTGAAGATAAATTTAAAGCTAAAATTATTGAAAATGAAGGCAAAATCCTTTCATTAACCTATGGAACAGGGGTGTCACGAACTTCAATCTTCAATTCCCTTAAAGTTGGCAGTGATGACGTTGTGATATTCTTTGTGACAATACGTGTGGAAGATGTAAAAAAGTTTATGAGGACTATGTCAAAAGAGTTTGAACTTGCAGTTCCAGGAAATGGAAAAGGATTTGTGCTTGATGTAAATGGCTATTTGGGTGCCAAGGCACTGTTTGTTGAATAGGAGGACTGATTATGGATATTTTTGATAATGAAATTTTTGATGATGACAACTATAAACTGGTCATTGCGATAGTTGAACGTGGCTTTGGTGGTGATGCCATAAATGCTGCAAAAACTGCAGGTGCAAAGGGCGGAGTTGTGATAAATGGTAAAGGCACAGGCACAAGTCAGCGTAAATTTTTTGGCATTGCAGTTGATCCTGAAAATGATATTGTCATGATTCTTGTCAATTCTGAAATAGTCGTTCCAATTATGAAGGCAATATATGCTTCAAGCAACTATAAGGCAGGGCAACGTGGATTTGTCTTTGCATTTCCTGTTTCCTATGTGACCGGCATGACACATATAAAAGAAATTGATGAGGAAAATGAAGGAGAATAAAATTATGAAAAATTTAGTTGTTATAACTGGGGGAACAAGTGGTCTTGGACTTGCGTTGACAAAACAATTTAAACAGTATGCTGATCACGACATTTTAGTTATTGCACGTAGAAAGAAAAATGAAATTTCTGGTGTTCATTATGAATATGGAAGCGTATCTGATGAAAAATTTTTAAAGAATCTATATAAAAAATATTCAAAAAATTATGTAATTAGTTATCTTATAAATAATGCTGCTTGTGGTGTATTTGGTGCACCTGAAACAAATACTTTGGACAAAATAAACAAAGTATTTGATGCAGGTTTAACAGGGTTAATTGTTAATACAACTTATGCATTACCTCTTTTGAATCTAAATGGTGCAAAAATTATCAATATTCTTTCTACTGCTGCAATAAAAGGGAATGTTAATGAAAGTCTTTATTGTGCCGCAAAGTGGGGAGCAAGAGGCTACACCGAAAGTTTAAAAGCAACTTATAAAGGAACTAAAATAAAAGTTATTTCTGTATGTCCTGGTGGTATGAATACTGAATTTTGGGATAATAGCAGAGATTATGTTGGAAAAGACAAGTCAGACAAATGGATGAATCCTGATGAAGTTGCAAAAATAATTTACAATAATGTAACAAATGATAATCTTTATGTTTCCGATATTGTCATCGAAAGAAAATAGAATAATGATACAACACTTAATTTAATTTACATCCTTGAATTATTTACTATAATTTCAAGGATTTTTTTATTTCCGGGCTGTATGTTTGCCTTGTCAAGTGCTTTTATAAGCGATAGGCGGTTATCATAGGTTTTGTCAATGTATTTCAGGATTGACTGATCTGAAAGTTGGTCTTCTTCAACAAAACATGCATAACCTTGATTGTTAAAATATTTTGCATTGTCAACTTGGTCACCACGGCTGTTGCCTTTTGGCAGTGGAATTAAAAGCATTGGCTTTCGCATGACTGCAAGTTCAAATATGGTGTTGCTGCCTGCACGGGAAACAACTATGTCGGCGGCGGAAAGCATGGTGCCCATGTCAAGTGTGAAATCAATTTGTCGATAGTCCTTGATATTTTTTAAACTTTCATCAATATTGCCTTTGCCACAAAGGTGAATAACAAAATATTTGGCAGTGATGGATTTAATTTCTGCACGTATTTTTTCATTTATAAATCTACTGCCCAGACTGCCGCCGGTTATCAGTAAAATTGGCTTTTGTGTATCATTATTGAGTTTTTGCTTTGCTGCAGTCTTATCTATAGTTAAATTTGTGCGCATGGGTGATCCCGTCCAAACGCCTTTATTTTTAATGCTTTGAGCTGTTCGTTGAAATGTTGTACAGATGACTTTTGCACTGTTTTTACAAAGCTTATTTGCAAGCCCCATATTTAAATCACTTTCATGGGCAATAACTGGGATTTTAAGCTTTTTTGCAGCAATTACAACAGGCAAACTGACATATCCACCTTTTGAAAACAGTACATTTGGATTCTCTTTTTTAAGTATTTTTTTACTTTGATGAATACCTTTAAGAAGTTTAAAAGGTATAAGTAGATTTTTAAATATTTTTTTGCGAACAAACTTTGTGGTGGTGATTGGATAGTACTTTATATCTTTTTGCTTTGTGATTATGTCTTTTTCCATGCCATTTTCGCTGCCAATATAAACTATTTCACTGTATATCTTTCTGAAATCATCCATAAGTGCAAGATGGGGCATAATATGTCCCGCAGTGCCGCCGCCAGTAAGAACTATTTTCATACGCAAATAACTCCTTATAATTATTATATGAATTATTGATATTTTTGCTTTATTTTAAACAAAAGTTCTAATTTGTTTGCCTTTGTAAAGCGGTTTTTGCTATACTAAATAAGTAAAATACTAAAAGGAAGAGACTTATGACTAAAACTTATAATGCAAAAGATATACAAGTGCTTGAAGGGCTTGACGCTGTCAGACTTCGTCCTGGTATGTATATTGGTACAACTGGCCCAAAAGGGCTCCATCACCTTATTTGGGAGATTGTTGACAACGCCATCGACGAGGCTGCAAACAAATTTTGTAACAGGATTATCGTCACTTTAAATAAAGACGGAAGTGTCACTGTTGAAGATAATGGACGTGGTATCCCTGTTGATATCCACCCAGTGCTTAAAAAAAGTGCGGTAGAAGTTGTCTATACAGAGCTGCACGCCGGTGGCAAGTTCAATAATGAAAACTATGCTTACTCTGGTGGACTTCATGGCGTTGGTGCATCTGTTGTAAATGCGCTTTCAAAATGGTGCAATGTTGTTGTGCAACGTGATGGCAAAAAATATGAAATCAAATTTGCTCTGCAGAAAGTTGGAGCAAAACTTAAGGGCGGGCAAGTTGTTCAGCCTTTAAAAGAGATTGGAAAATCAACCACAACTGGTACAACTGTAACATTTTTACCTGATGACAGCATTTTTGAAACTGTTGAGTTTAGTGCAGACACTGTTTCAAAACGTCTTAAAGAACTTGCATTCTTAAACAAAGGTGTTGAGATTGTTTTTGTCGATGCAAGACAGGGCGAAAACGCTTCTATTGTTAAATCATATAAGTATGATGGTGGCATAAAAGACTTTGTTAAATATATAAACGAAGGAAAAACTGCTATCTATGAAGAGCCTATCTTCTTTGAGGGCGAGCAAGATAATATCAAAATTGAAATTGCAATACAACATACAGACAGCTATACAGAAAGTGTGTTCAGTTTTGTCAACAACATTCCTACAACTGAAGGTGGAACACATGAAGTTGGATTTAAAAGCGGACTTACCAGAGTTTTAAATGACCTTGCACGCAAAAATGGCGACCTTAAAGAAAAAGACCAAAATCTTATGGGCGAAGATTTCAGAGAGGGTCTTACTGCTGTTCTTTCAATCAAAATGAAAAATATTCAATTTGAAGGGCAGACAAAGACAAAGCTTGGTAACCCAGAAGCAAAACCTGCAGTTGAAGCCGTTACAGTTTCAGAACTGAATAAATACTTTGGACTTCGCGGCACTGGAAAGACTTTTTCAAGCATCATTGACAAAGCTATTGGCGCTGCAAAAGTTCGTGAAGCCAGCAGAAAGGCAAAAGAGTATGCAAGACAGAAAAACAGCGTGGAAAACTATACTTTGGTTGGAAAACTTGCAGCCTGCAGTGGCAAAAACTATCAAAATAATGAACTTTTCATAGTTGAGGGCGACAGTGCGGGAGGTTCTGCCAAACAAGGTCGTGACAGGCATTTTCAGGCAATTCTTCCACTTCGTGGTAAGCCACTTAACGCCGAAAAGAAACGTATTGACCAAGTTCTTGCAAATGAGGAAATAAAGACAATTATTTCCGCACTTGGAACAGGTATTGGCGATGACCTTAACCTTGACAACCTTCGTTATCACAAAGTCATTATCCTTGCCGATGCTGACCAAGATGGTGCACACATTCGCGCAATACTTGCAACGTTTTTCTATCGCTATATGAAGGAACTTATAAATCAGGGACATCTTTATATTGGTATGCCTCCGCTTTATCTTTTGAAAAAACGTGGAAAACAAGAGTATGTTTACAGCGACGCAGAACTGCCAGAAGCTATAGAGAGAATTGGTGGAAAACCTTATGAAATTCAGCGCTATAAAGGTCTTGGTGAAATGAACCCAGAACAACTTTGGGAGACTACTATGGATCCTGCAAACAGATCTTTAATGCGAGTTACTTTGGAAGATGCTGCAGAAGCTGAAAAAATGATTTCCATTCTTATGGGTGATGATATTGAAGCAAGAAAAAAATATATTGTTGAAAATGCAGATTTTAACAAAAATAATATAGAGTAGTATTGGTTACGCTTTGCTTACAAACGGAAAAAATATTTTATTATAAATAAAAAAATGAAAGGAAAATTGAAATGAGTGACGAAATAAGAGATGACGAAAATAAAGAATCAATAAAACAGGTTGACATTGAAGATCTTATTGACAATGGTGTTTCTGATGACCTTGTGACTGGTGATACTGAAGAAGAAAAGAAGGAAAATCGCAAAAAACTGAAAGAACAAATGCTTGTTTCTGCAGGTATTGGTAAAAATGTGTTTAGTAAAAACCTTGATCTTGTGATGCATGAATCAATGATGCCATATTCAGAGCATGTTATTTTGGATCGTGCGCTTCCAAGAGTTGAAGATGGACTTAAACCTGTGCAAAGACGTATTCTTTACACAATGCATGAACAAGGCTTAACACCAGATAAACCATATAAAAAATCTGCAAAAGTTGTTGGTGACTGTCTTGGTAAGTACCATCCACATGGTGATACTTCTGTTTATGATGCCATGGTGCGTCTTGCACAAGATTTTAACTTACGTGCACCACTTCTTGATGGCCATGGAAACTTTGGATCAGTGGACGGTGACAGTGCTGCTGCCATGCGTTATACAGAAATAAGAATGGCTCCTCTTGCACTTGAAATGCTCCGTGATCTTGACAAAGATACTATACCTTGGCAACTTAACTATGATGACTCTTTGCAAGAACCTGTACTTTTGACAAGCCGATTCCCAAATATCTTGGTAAATGGTGCAAGTGGTATTGCGGTTGGTCTTGCAACAAATATTCCTCCACACAATCTTGCAGAAACCATTTCTGGTGCTTGTGCTTATATTGACAACCCAGACATCACACTTGATGAGATGATGAAAATTATTAAGGCACCAGATTTCCCAACAGGTGGATATATAATTGGTGGGGAAGAATTGCGACAAGCCTATGAAACTGGTAAAGGCAAAATCACTATTCGTGCAAAAGTGCATATTGAAAACGATACTAATGATAAGAAAAATATTGTCATAACAGAACTTCCTTATCAAGTTAATAAGGCAAAACTTCAACAAAAAATATTGGAAATAAGAGATGCCAAGAAAGAGATTTTAAGTGGCATCAATGAAATCCTTGATGAATCAGACAAAACCGGCAACAGAACAGTAATTAAGCTTAAAAAAGATACTGATGTCAACAAAGTTTTGGATTGCCTGTTTAAGTATACTGACATGCAAGTGTCTTATGGAATAAATATGGTTGCAATTGCTGATGGCAGACCTCAACAAATGGGACTTTTGGACATGCTTGCATATTATGTCAATTTCCAACGCGAAGTTATTTATAAACGTACAAAATTTGATCTTAATGCAGCAAAAGAAAGACAACATATTTTGCAAGGTTTGATTATTGCAGTTCGCAATATTGATGAGGTTGTTAAAATTATCAAATCAAGTGAAAACGTTACAGTTGCCAAGCAGCGTCTTCGTGAAAGATTTGAACTTTCTGACAGACAGGCACAGGCAATACTTGATATGCGCCTTGCACGTCTTACCAGTCTTGAGATATTTAAGCTTGAACAAGAATTATTAGAGCTTGAAAAACGTATTGAAGAGCTTACAAAGATCCTTGCAAGTAAAAGATTACAGTTTGAAATTGTTAAGCAAGAAATGGACGAAATTAAACGTAAATTCAAAGATTCGCGCAGGTCAGATGTTTTGGACAGCCTTGATGAATATAAAGTTACTTCTGCAAATTCAGTTGGTGCAAAGGGTCCAATTGAAAACGTTGTTATAACATCAACGCAGATGGGAACAATCAAATGTATGAGTGCAAAACATTACGCTCAAGCATCAAAAGTTTGGAACGAAAGATCTGGGCTTAATGAAATTAATATAACAACTTTCCAAACCACATCAGATAAGGTGTTGCTTGCTTTCTCTGATCTTGGAAATGCATATAAAATACCTATTTCTTCGCTTCCAAACAATAAGTTTAGGGACAATGGTATTGCCCTTAACAAAGTTGCAAGTGGGGCTCTGCCTGAAGAAAAAGTTGTCTTCTTTATGAATGCGGATAACAGTCTTGTTCAAGAAGATTTGCTTTTCTTTACCC
>CAKJZE010000017.1 GCA_918285425.1 Clostridiales bacterium | reverse complement strand
ACTTTATTCATATTAAAAAATATGCTTAAAATTTAAATTTATGAAGGAGAAATTAAAATGCTTATTGACTCACATGCACATTTATTAAATGAAGAATTAAATTCACCACAACTTATTCGTGACATGAAAAAAGATGGTCTGGAGAAAATTATAACAATTGGAACAGATGCAAAGAACTCACAGGCCTCTGTTTTGCTTGCCAAAAATAATAAAGATATCTATGCTATTGTTGGACTTTATCCGGAATATGCTGATGATATAACTGAGGAAGATTTAAAGACTATTGAGCGTCTTGCAGCTGAAGACAAAGTGATTGGAATTGGAGAGATTGGGCTGGATTATCATGTTTTTCAGAACAATAAAGAAAAACAAATTAAGCTTTTTAAAGACCAGCTTGAAATCGCTGTGAAGTATGATTTGCCGGTTTGTATACATACAAGAAGCGCAGTGCAAGATACGTATGAGATCTTAAAAGAATATGCCCCAAGGTTAAAAAATAAGGGAGTTATGCACTGTTTTAGTGAAAATAGAGAATATGCACAAAAATTCATTGAACTTGGATTTTATATTTCTTTTTCAGGAAATATCACATTTAAAAAATCCGATCGCAGTTTTTTGAAAGAATTGCCACTTGACAAAATATTGGTGGAAACAGACAGCCCACACCTTTCTCCAGAGCCATATAGGGGACAAGTTAATTTTCCGGCAAATGTGCGACTGACTGCACAGAAAATAGCAGATGAGCTTGAAATGGATTTTGAAAGTTTTTGCAATCAAACTGTTGAAAATACATACAGAGTTTATAAAAAGATGAAGAGGGATTAATATGAATAATTTTGAAAATATCAATTTCAAAAAAAGATTTGGTCAGAATTTTTTGACTGATACCAACCTTTTGCAATCAATAGTTAGAGATGCTGGGGTAACTGGTGAAGATGTTGTTGTGGAAATTGGTGCAGGTGCAGGAACTCTTACAAAAGAGATCGCGAAAGTTGCAAAGAAAGTTATTTCTTTTGAAGTTGACAGAGAACTTGAAAGTATTTTAAGTCAAAATCTTGCTGATTTTAATAACGTAAATATTATTTATGAAGATTTTTTGAATATTAATGCGGAAAAAATTTATGAACTTGCTGGCAAAAATTTTAAGGTGGTTGCCAATTTGCCATACTATATTACTACACCAATAATAACCAAGCTTTTTGATTTAACCTACAGACCAAAAACTATTGTTATAATGGTGCAAAAAGAGGTTGGGGAACGCATTGTTGCAGATGCACAAAACAGTAATTATGGTTACTTTTCTGCCTATGTTCGTGCAAATGCAGATGCAAAGATTGTAAGACAAGTAAAAAGAAATATGTTTACGCCTGCACCAAAAGTTGACAGCTGTATTGTTTTGCTGAATACAAAAGAAAATAATTATCCAAGTGACTTTTTTGAATTCTTAAAAAATGTATTTAAAATGAAAAGAAAAACAATATTAAATAATTTGGTAAGCAGCTATGATATATCAAAAGAACAGTTGTCACAAAAGTTATCAAATGAACTTTTGCAAAAGCGAGCAGATGCTTTAAGCGTAAAGCAACTTTATGATGTTTATTTAAAGTTATTTAAGTAAAATGTATAAAATTTTGTTAATAAACACACTTTTTTACAAAAATAGACAGTTTTATGTCTATTTTTTATATTTTTTTGTGTTATTCTTATTATATGGAATATGAACAATTTATTGTGTCACTTTATAAAGAAGGTGAGTTGAGCTGTCAGTCTGGTATGTTTATTTGTGCTCAAAAGCGAGCAGATAAAACCATAATTACACTGGACAATGCTCGCAAAGATGCACAATATTTGTTTATTCATTTTAAAACAAAATGTATATTGATAAAAATTGACAATAAAAGTACTTTTTTACTTGACCATGAATTTACAAAACAGGAGAGTTATTTGTTTTGTCTTTATTGTGAAGGTGAAAAATTTATTGGCATATACAATAATGTTGGTAAGCTTGGTAAAATTTTAAAAGCTATTGATCAACAGTATTTAAAATTAAAAAATGAAAGACAATTCGTGATAAATAAAAATAAAGTGACAGATGATCTTGTATATAAACTTTTTAATGTTGTAAGAAATGATACATTTTTTGATCAAATTAAAGACAATTTGATTCACTTGTTTTCAGTTTTTTCACGAAATAAAGATTTGGAAAATATGTTTAAATGTTCAAAATTTATAGAATGCAAAAATGGTGATGAGAATTCTTATCTGGGAATAATTTATCGTGATAACAAGCCATTTTTGCTTGCAGTTGGTTGTGAAAAACCAGAGGCTATTGTGCCAGCAGATGTTGGACAATATTGTTATATTACTTCTCAAACTTTTCAAAATGGTCAGCAGGGTGTGTTTTTATCTTTCAGACGGGCTAGTGATGGAGAGTTGTATTTTGAAGAAAATTTGATTTTAAGACATTGATTTTAAATAATGGTTGACAAATGACGATAATAATTATATATTTATAAGGTGAATTAAATATTGCTGAAAGGAATGAACAAAATGAAAAAAATTATTAAATCATTATTTGCTTTTGTATTATGTTTGTGCACACTGTTTACTTTTACAGCTTGTGATAATAATTTAAGCGCAACAACTAACAGTTCTGAAGGTGTGGTTTCAAACGGTGGTGTATCTGTATATTATGATGGTTGGCTGTATTTTGTTAACGGAACAAAAACTGCAAGTAAATCAAATGTTACGGGGAATATTGTCAATGGTGCTCTTTACCGTGTGAAAGCCGATGCTGAAGGAAATATTCTTTATAATACAACCACTGATGATGATGGCAATGAAATTAAGTCATTTGATCAAATTGAGCTTGTTATCAATAAACTTGTTGGTTTTAAGTATGGTTCAATAAGAATCTATGGTGATTTCTTGTACTATACAACTCCATGTACTGAAAAAAATAAATCTGGTGAAATGCTTTATGGTAAAACAGAGTTCAGAAGGTATGATCTTGTAAATAAAAAAGATCAATTGCTTTATACATCAAATGCCAGTGATGATGACCTTACATTTGGATTCGTAAAGCAGAGCACAAGTCTTTATCTTGTTATATTTGAAAAAAATAGTGCCACATTGACCTCTTTACTTATGGGAGATAAGGTGACAAGTGTATTTGTTAAAGAAGAAGTTAAATCTGCTCTTATAAGTGACGAAAATACTGATTCTGTTGCTGATGGTTATGTTTATTATACTCTCTCTTATGGTGATGATGATGTAGTAAAAAGAGGAGTGAAAGTATACAAAGTTCTTCCAGATGGAAAGGGTGAGATTTTGATGAACAGTGGTAAAGATGTTACGCTTTTAACGGTTAAAGGTGACAAACTCATCTATTCATATGACTCTGCTATATATGCTAAAGCAATTACATCAGGGGAAGATACTTTAAGCTTTGATGCAGATGCGGCAGTTTGCTATAACAACTATGAAAATATCATCTTTTTGGCTCAAGATGGCAAGTTGACAGTTTTGGTTTATGAAGATGAAGTGTTAAGAAGCATAACTTGGAATAATGGAGTGATGACAAATCAGAATTTTCATGAATTTGACAGCGATGAAAAAATTACATTTATTGGCGTAGATGGTGACTGGGTAATCTATCAAAGTTCAAGTATTATCTATAAAAGTAAATTCCAAAACTGGGCTGATGAGGAAGAAAAAATACCTGTTCAGTTGTCAACCTCTAAAATTAAAGATGCTGATGAATTGATGGCTCCTGAAATTATAAATGGATATCTTTATTGCTTCTGCGAAGATTCAAGTACAAATTTAACGTATATGTACAGAATTAAGCTTGAAACTCCTGATGAGGCAAAAGCTGCAGAATTTATTGGACTTGCTGAATAAAAATTAAAAAAGATTTCAAATACGAAATCTTTTTTTATTGTTTGTTAAAAGTTTATTGATCAATTAAAATATCATAAAGTGATGCGTAAACTTGACTTGCACGTTCTTCCCATTTGTTATAAATCAGTTTTGCTATACCACGGTTGGCAACATTAAGTTTGAGTTCCATTTTTGTGCCAAGAGGCTCTATTATTTTCATTAAGACGGTATAGCTTCCATCTGCATTTTTATAGTAGTCAGCAAAGTATTCTTGTTTTCTTCTGAAGCTTTGCCTGTTTTCACGAATAAACACATCAATTTCATCACGAAGGCTTGCAGGTATTTTCATGAAAAAGTATGAGACACAAGATCGTCCGTCTGTTGTGATTGCATAGTACTCTTCACCAGAGTTGTTTGCGGTAATAACCACAAAGCCGTTTTCGATGAGGTCTGCAAGTACTTCCTTGCATGTTAAGTAGCCAACCCAACTGTTTCTGTTACAACACATATCTGTTATGGTTGCTTCTGTCAGTGGAATTTCCATCTTATCAAAAACATAAAGCAAAACAAGTTTACTGACTGTTGTGTTGTTTGAAACGTCCATGTCTACCTCCGTTTAAATTATATTCATTATAACACAAATTTTCAAAAAAAGAAGTGTTTACAGTAAATTTTGTTATTTTTAGTGCAATAATACGCTAAAATTTGACAAAATTGATTGCTCTTATTCTTTTTTATATGGTAAAATATCAGTAACTAAAAAGTGATGGTGAAAGTATTATGGATAAAAAAGAAGATATTAAAGACTTTTTAAATGCCTGTGATAAAATGGCATCTTCAAAGTTTATTATGATTGATAAACGTATCAGTGATGTTCTGAAATCTATTGCGAAGTCTGAAGTTGTTTTTAATCTTATTAAAGAGTGCATGGTCAACTTTAATTTTGATGCTGAATGGAAAAGGGCAACCACAAAGGCGGGCTGTTTAAATCCTCCAGAGGAAACTTATAAATTTGTTGCATTTGTTTTTGCTGTACTCAATTGCGTTGATGATAAAAAAATCAGTGCTTCAGATTTGCTTTCAAAATATTTTACAAAAACTGAAAATCCTGCAGGACCTTATGCAGAATTTTGCCAAAGTTTGATAATGAAATTCAAAAATGCTGTTAAATCAATGGTGCTTCCTGACGAAAAAGCTGAAAATGCGCAGGTAAATGCAGCAACATACACTGAAGTTGACAAAGATATTTGTTCTCGTATAATTTTCTTGGCAAAAGATCTTAAAGACTATGTTAATGGCCTTAAAAAAGTCAAGAAAAGCACTTTAACAAAAGGTGAATTTTTGCAAATTGTTAATACGTTAATAAATGTTGTAAAAGATGGAAACTATCAATATGTGAAAGCTCTGATTCTCGCAATGAAGGCAGGTAAGGGCAAAGATAAAGAAATCGAACATCGCCTTAATGGTATCGCAGATGTTGTGACGAAATCGTTTATTGATGCTTAATGGGGGAAGGTTTATGACTGACAGAGAAAAAATGAAAGAAATTGAAGGCCATTTATCAAGATTACAAAAAGCCTATGTTGATGATTACATGGAAATCACCCAACAGAAAGGCTATGATGAATATTCGGAAAAGTGGAAGAAAAAATTGGATGCTGTGGCAAATAAGTATGCAAAATATATGGTTCCATTGTCAGAGGAATATAACGAGCTTTGTGACAAGGTAAATGCCGAACTTGAACAAGAGAGAAAGAAAAAATTTGTTGATCCAGAATAATTATACACATAATTATTACATCGTTAAAATTATTTAATATAAAATTTTTACAAATCTATTGCCTAACTGAATATTTTATGATATACTCTGCCTGTTGGGTTTATATGCCATCATAGTCTAGCGGTTAGGACACCAGCCTCTCACGCTGGGGACCGGAGTTCGATTCTCCGTGGTGGTACCAAAAGAGTCCGACTCGAACTGCTTTAAGCAGTAAGAGCCGGACTTTTTATTTTTTTTATTATATATTCTTGATTGCGTTTGTCGAATTTTGATATAATATGACAAATGAGTCAGAAAAAATATTTTAACTATCGTCCGCTTGTGTCTGTCAGTTTGTTTTTAATTGGTGGTATTGTTTGCATAGGCGGATTTTTTAGCGGAAATAATTTAAGAATTGTTTTATCTTGTATAATTGCGACATTGTTTGTTGTGACCGTACTGACCAAGCTTGTTGTAGCAAAAGAGTACAAGCTGTTCAAGGTGCTTGCAGTTGCAATAAGTTTTATGCTGGGCGTTGGACTCAGCCTTTTATCAATATTGACATATAACAACTCAGGTGTGGAAAGTGGCACATATTCTTTTATCGGAGCTGTTGAAAATCAGCCATATATTAATGAAAATGACAATTATGTCATAACTCTTGTTGATGTGAAGATGACAAATACTAAAACTGAAGTTAATTTGTCACAAAAGCGTGTGCGCTTATATCTTTCTGTTATGGATGGTCGCAGTGAAAAGTATGAGATTGGGGAAGTCATATCAGGTACAACCTATTTCTTTAAAACTTCGCTTTATCAGCAGGATAATCCAAGTTTTTATTTTTATAATAAAGGCATCAGCCTTATTGGCAAAGGTAATGAGGAACTTGCATGCAGTACTGGCCAAATACAAAGAAATATTTTTCAGAAATTTAAGGTCAAGGCAAAGGAAGTTTTAAGTACTCATCTTTCTGAAGAATACAGTGAACTGGGATATACAATGATGTTTGGGGATAAGTCTGGGCTTGGTGAGGATATGACAAAGACTTATCAAGCGGGCGGAACTGCACATCTTTTGGCGGTCAGTGGTTTGCACATAGGTTTTGTTGTGTCTTTACTTGGATTTTTGCTTAAACTTTTTAAAGCAAATGATAAAGTAAAATTTTGGGTGATAAGCATAATTATATTCCTTTATGCTTTTGCGTGTGGGTTTACTATATCTGTAACTCGTGCGCTTATTATGACGGTGGTACTGCTTTACTTTAAGTTGCGACTTAAAGAATATGATGGACTTTCTTGTTTAAGTTTTGCTGCGATAATTATTTTATTCTTTAAACCATTTGAAGTTTATGACGTTGGATTTCAATTAAGTTTTTCAGCTGTTCTTGGAATTCTTCTCCTTTCAAAGCCATTAACAAGGTGGTTTGAAAAAGTATTTCATAAGAAATTTGCATCTGCAATTGCAATAACATTTGCGGTCTTTTTGGGCACGCTTGTTGTTATGCTTAAATTTGACAGATTATCTTTGTTTTCAGTGGTTGCAAATATACTTGCAATACCTTTGGCAAGCTTTGCATTTATGTTTATGTTTGTCTTTGTTATATCAGGTATGTTGACGCCAGCTTTGGGTGCGTTTACCTATATTTATGAGCTTTTAATGAGCGTTGTGACAGCCATAAGTAAAGTGTTTGGTGCACTTACTTTATCAGGTGCAAATCAGATATGTGTACTTTTGTTCAGTATTGTTTTGGTGACAAGTATTGTATTTGGATCTGACTATGTCTTTGCTGGTGCAAAAACAAAGAAAATTATTAATTTTTCAGGCGTAATTTTAAGTATGTTACTGTTGGGATTGGCTTTTATCTTTATTTAGGCCAAAAACTTTACAATGATTTTTTGATATGTTAAAATATGAATGTACTTGGGGGCAAATAGTGAAATTTGTAGATCTTAAAAACTCTGTGGCAAAAAGATTGATGCCTGCATATTTGATAACCGGAAATGACAGGTATTTGTGTTTTGATGCTCTTGATACAATTAAATCTGCTGCTGCTCTTACCATGCCAGATCTTAATGAGGATATTTTGGGCGAAAATGCCTCTGCTGCAGATATTGCGCGAAGTGCATGCGTTTTTCCTTTTGTTGATAAAGTAAGGCTTGTTGAAGTGATGGGCTTTACAGGTAAAAACAAGTCAAAAGGAAAAGATGATGAACTTTTAAAATACTTACAAAGCCCTTCAGAACAGTGTGTGATAGTGTTTTTCAGTCCAAGTGGGGCAGATGTGCTGAAATCATATTTAAATTATTTAACAGTTGTGGATTGTGATAAACTTAATCCTGAAAGCATTGTGGCAATAGTAAAACAAAAACTTTCTGAAAATGGTGCGAACATAGATACACAGGCTTTGAACAATCTTATACTCTTTTGCAATAATGACATGACCAGAATAATGGGTGAGGTTGAAAAACTTATCTCATTTGCAGATGGCAAGATGGTTACTTCAGATATGGTTAAAAATCTTGTGGTGCAAGATAAGGAATATCAAGTTTTTGAGCTTGCAGAGTATATTGCAAAGGGTGACAGCGTGAAAGCTTTAGATTTGGTTTATACACTGACCACTGCGGGCAAGGGTGGATTTTCACTTCTTTCACCGCTATACAACAATTATCGCAGAGCATTGTATGTTTCTGTCAATAAAGACAAGACAGATGCAGAAATCGCCTCACTTTTAGGTGTCAAAGAGTATGCTGTTAAAATGGTAAAGAATCAAGCAAAGATTTTTTCACCAAAAAAACTTAAGCAGATTGTTGACATGCTTTATAAATTTGACAGAGATATAAAACAGGGCAGAATTAAAGAAGAAGTTGCTATAAAAACTGCAACTTTAAATATACTAAAGATAAGAGGATAAGATGAATACCAAAGTTAAACAACTGACAATAAACTATGGGCAAATTGACAAAAAACAACTGATATTAAGCAGAATTTTACCTCTGCTTTTGTACCTTTCTTTTGTTTGGCTTAATATTTATAAAGCTATTGCACAGATTGACAGAATAAGTCCTTTGAAAATTCTTGCTTCACCAGAGAATTATTTTGTCTTGAACATATTATTTTCTGCGTTATTTTCATACATTATATTTGAGCTTTTGTTTGTTGCTTATCGTTTAATTATTGGATTTTCAATCTATTCTTACACGATACCTAAGCAGGTTCTTGCAAATAAATTTAGAGGCTGGTTTATTTTAAGAAATATTGTTTTAGGTTTTTTCTTGAATGCAAGATTTTTCTTACCATTTATAAACCTTTATTTGTTAGCATTTGAAATTTTAATAGATCTTTTATTTATCATTTGTTTATATTTTAATATTGCAAGAGAATACGTTGATGCACTTATTGGTCAGTTTGTGTTCAGAGCAATCACATTGCCATTTATCTTGTATGAGATTTATAATTTAGTTTCTTTTATTGTGAGGGTGATGTAATGGTAAAATGTAGAAAAATTATATATAGCATTATAATTTTTACACTTATGCTTATCTTTGCTTTTTTGTCTGGTGCAGCTGACATTGCTTTGGCTGACAGTTCTGTTCAAGAAGAATATACTACTCTTATTTACAATTATCTGACAGAATTTATTGAAACTTCAGTAAGTGAGGAAAATAAAACAAGAAATGGCAGATTTCCGGGTTCTGATATTGAATACAATGCAGCAATGTATATAAAAAGTAAAATGGATTCCTTGGATAATTTTTTGCCAGTAAATAATGCATCCACAGTTGATGGTGTGGAAAGTTTCGAATTTATTAATGACTTCAATGGAAATAAGGGAAGATCACAAAATTTGATATACAGAAGGGAGGCATTGCTTGAAACTGATAAAAAAATAGTCATTTGTACTCACTATGATTCTGCCTATTTACCAGTTGAGAAAAATGCAGATGGTTATGTTACCCTTATTACAGATGGTTTAAATGACAGTGCTGCGTCAGTTGCAATGCTACTTGCACTTGCAGATGTGCTTGATGGTGAAGAACTTGACCCTGGTTTTGATATTGAAATAATTTTCTTTGGCGCAAGCACAAATAGCTATGCCGGAAGCAGTTATTACTTGCGCGGGATTGATGATAAAACTGCTTCAAATATCATGCTTGCAATCAATATTGATAAAATTGCTCTTGGTACATACAACTATTTCTATGTAAATGAATTTACAACAACGCAAGAAACTTATTTGTCATCTATTTTGACCGATAATTTTGGCTTTAAAAAGCTTAATATTGCCAACGTTTCACATGTTAATTGTGACAATGTAAATGGGCTGGACTATACACATATAGGCCTTGAAAGTGATAATCTTATGTTTGTAAGCAGAAATATCAATTGCGTAAATTTGTTCAGTGGCGACTATGAAAAGTTCACTATTGGCAGATGTGAATATGATAATGTTGCTAATGTTACTTATACAAAAAATGATAATTTTGTTTATGTTGTCAGCAAGTATGATAACTTTAACAAAAATCTTTTCAATAATTTTAGTGCTATAAGTGGTATAGTGCATGACAGTAATTTGGCTTCACAAATGCAAAAAGATAACAAGCTTAATGAAATGTACTCATTTTGGATAAATACCAAACTTGCGTGTTTTATGGTGGCAACTATGTTTGTGCTTTTCATCTTTGTATGGTACATGATATTTTTACACCTTAAAAACAAGAGCAGAAAAGCTTTGACAAATGGTCATTTAGATCAATTAGTTATAAAAATTGCAAAAAATATTGGGGATTCTGAAGATATTGAAAATCTGATTGATGAAAAGGTTAAAAAGGATATAGATTCCAAAAATAAAGACAGTGATAATGATGAATAAATTATAAAAGGGTTTAAAACCCTTTTTTATTTGTCATAAAAGACAGGACAATCATAAAATGATATTGTGAGTAAAAAATATCTTCTTTTTTATGACAGTGGTATTGGTGGTCTTACCACAATGGCGGAAACTTATTTAAAAGTTAACTGCACAGATTTTTTGTACTTTGCTGATGACAAAAATTGTCCATATGGAAACAAAACGGCAGATGAGATATATGACTTGGTTTTAAGCAATATTTTAGCCATAAGAGCCAAATATGCCATTTCCATGATAATTATTGCATGCAACACTGCGACAGCTTGTACGGTGGAAAAATTGAGAAAATATTTCACTGATATAATCATTATTGGAACAGAGCCTGCAATAAAGCCTGCACTGGCGCAGAGTAAAACTAAAAATTTGCTTGTTATTGCAACGGCGCTTACACTGCAGCAAGATAAATATAGGCATTTGATAGCCTTAAATAAAGGTGTCATAACAAGCCAAAAAATGCCACATTTAGCAGATAAGATTGAAAGACATTTTGTACAAAAGCAACCACTCAAAATAAGTGAAGAAATGAAACTGATAAGAAAAAATATTTTATCTAATCCACTTATTGATACGTTGGTTTTAGGATGTACCCATTACAGTCTTATAAAACAGCAGCTTGGCATACTAAAACTAAATATTATTGATGGAAATTATGGGGTTGCAGCGCGAGTGTTGAGTTTCAATAAAGATGGGGAAGTACAAGGCACTAGGTTGGATAATAATTTAAAATTTTTGCTTGCGTCGGGTGATAAAAAGAAAAGTCAAAGATATATGCAGATTTTCAATGATCTTTTATCTAAATATAAAGTAACACAATAATTTTTAAATTTTTTATTGTGAAATTTAAAATTTTACTTGCAAATTGCAAGTTGGTGTGCTAGAATAACACTCGTACTAAACAAGATAAGGAGTTTTAAATATGCCTAACATTAAATCAGCTAAAAAAAGAGTTGAGGTATCAGCACAAAACAAGCAAAATAACAAAGCCTTTAAATCAGAGCTTGCCACTGGTTTGAAAAAATATAATGCATTGATTGGCGCAGGTGATGTTGCAGCTGCAGAAAAATGCTTACCAGAGGTTGTAAAGCTTATTGATAAAAGTGTAACAAGAGGTATTATTCATAAGAACAAAGCAGATAGAAAGAAAGCAGATCTTGGAACAAAACTTGTTAAGCTTCAAAGCTCAAAATCAGTAAAGCCTGCAAAAGCAGAAGATGTAAAACCTGCTGAAACAGAAGCAGAAGAGGTTAAACCAGCTGTTAAAAAGCGCGCAACAAAGAAAGCAGAAGAAGTTGCTGAAGAACCAAAAAAGACTGTAAGAAAAACTGCAAAAAAAGAACAAGAATAAAATAATAAAATCCGTGCTAATGAACTGCACCCCATTTGTGTCACAAAAAAATAAAAGTATCTAGAAAGAAATTGATGTTTTTATCAGCTTCTTTCTTTTTTTGTGTCTAAAAAATCTTTTTTTATGTTATACTGAAATTAATTTAAAGGAGTTGAAACAGTGTATTATAGAGGTTTTACAGAAGAATACAAAGAAGAAATGTTAAAAAAGTTTCGTTCAAGCAATATGAGTTGTACTGAGTTTGCTAAGTCACAAGGAATTGCCAAACAAACCCTTTGGAATTGGATTAATGCAGATAGAAATAATCACGAATATAACCTTTCTAGGAAAAAGACAAATAGAACTAAAGTTGAGTCAAAGTCCAATGATTCAAAAAAATTGAAATATGTCCCTACTCGAAAAAATAACAAATACACGCCAGAGTTTAAGAGAGAGATAATGGATAAATATAAATCTGGTTATGCAGGAGTAAAAATACTTGCCAAAGAGTATGGTATATCATTTCATACAATTAAAACTTGGTTAAGAATGGAACAAGAAGGAAAAAACATTTACAATACATCAAAGAAAGGAAGAAGCGGGAGAAAACTAAACTCGGAAATTGACTATAAAACACAGGTTGAGATACTAAAAAAAATGGAAGAATTCTTGAAGCTTCAACAAGAGATAAAGTAATTTTTATAAATGTATATCGCAAAGAATATCCATTAAAAACATTATGTAACACTTTAGATATATCTTTAAGAACGTATTACAGAAATCGTAACACATTAAATAAAGATGATGTTGATGCCCAACTTATATTTGAAGTGTTTAATAAATCGCATAAAACATATGGTTATAGAAGAATACAAAAAGCATTATTACTTAAATATGGCTTAGTTATGAATCATAAGAAGATATTAAGAATAATGCAAAAATACCACATAATGCCGAATTATTCAAAGAAAACAAGATACAATTATAGTAAGAGAAAGTTTGAAGAAAACGTAAAACCAAATTTGTTAAAAAGAAATTTTAATGTAAGTGAACCAAATAAAGTTTGGGTTACAGATATAACAGAATTTCATATTGAAGGTCAAGTCTTATATATTTCTACAATTTTAGATTTGTATGATAGAAGTATTGTGTCGATGCAATATCGTAATACAAACCCTGTTTCTCTTGTAACAGATACTTTAAAGTGGGCAAAACTTTATAGAATAGATGCAACAAATTTGATAATACATAGCGACCAAGGGTTTCAATATACATCTTATGAATACCAAACCGCATGTAGGAATTATGGCTATCAAATTTCAATGAGCAGAAAAGGAACTCCACTAGACAACGCTGTTATAGAGAGCTTTCATAGTAGAATGAAAACCGAAACAATTTGGAATGAAGAAATAAAAACAATGAAAGAACTTAAAGAAAAACTGTTTGATTGGTTTTATAGATATGATAATGAAAGAATAAGAGGAAAATGAAAAGACAATTAGATATACAGAGTTTAAAGAAAAGTTCATAATTATTAACAAAAGTGATACAAATTTAAGAGAAGTATGATATAATAGGCTTAGCGGTAAACCTATATGAAATTAAAAACTTGGAAAGGTTATAATTTATTAGATTTAATTTTGATATCATTGGGATTGATAACTGTTATTACAACAGGTATTCTGTTTCAATCAAAATGGTATATAATTGTTAGCACAACATTAGGACTATTGTGTGTTTTTACTCAAGCAAAAGGCAAAATTGCCACACAGTTTATTGGTGTTGTTTATTTTGTTTTTTACATTTTCATTTCCTACAAAGAACAATTGTATGGTGAAGCTATCCTATACTTGACCATTATGTTGCCAATGTATATTTATGGTGTTATTCACTGGCTAGCTAATAGAGACAAAAAAGACAATGTTGTAATTGTTAGGAGTAATTTATCTAAAAAAGAATGGGTATGTTCTTCTGTTGCTTTTATTTTTGTTTCTGTAGGAGTTTTCTTTTTGCTTAAAGCGCTTAATACTGCACAATTGGTTGTTAGTACTTTGTCTTTCATATCAATGCTTCCTGCTGTTTATTTACTCATTAGAAGATGTAAATGGAATCAAGTTGGATTTCTTGTAAATGACTTCATTGTTCCAATATTATGGCTGATTTTAGTAATTGAAGGAAGTTTGTACATTTTACCACTTTGCATTTATCACATCTTTCAAATAACTTATGATGTTTATGGTTTAATTGAATGGATAAAGTTAGAAAAGAAGCAAAAGACATCTAGCATAGTAAAAGATGAAATTGGAGAATAGAAATGGAAATTGCGAAAATTGTAAACGATTATATTAACAATCAACTATTAAATGTAAGTAATTTGCCAACAGAGCTAAATGGCAAAATGATAGACAGACTTTTTGCAAAAAAGTTTAGAAAATACGCAATTGCTCCCGATGTTAAAGTTAGCGTCAATGAAAAATTAAATAATATAATCAACAAAAAGCTGCCCTTAACATTCGTTCCTAGTTTCGGTGGATATAAACACTGGTGGAGTCCTACATATCCAACAATTGACTGGGCAGAAATTTTTAATATGAAATTTATGCTAGAATATCTATCTCCAATATTTGAAAATTACAAAGATAACAAAACAACAATCGAGTATGAAAGCGAAGAAATAATACTTAGTGAATTAAATAATGTGCCACAAAGTGGGCTTGATGAGTATACAAAGACTTTCAGAAAAGCTTGTGATTGGTTTAATGACAAATTAAATGGTAAAGTTGAGTTAAAATTAAGTTTGGCAAGAGAGCAATATAAAGATTATAATTTTGACAAGCAAAAGTTATTAAAGCGAATTAAAGAAATGTTGCCAGAATACACCCAAAGATTTGATAGCTATGATGAAGAAGATAAAGCGAGAAGAATTAAAAAAGCTCAAACGAACTTTAAAATAGATGGAGTTGTAGATTATTCGTCTTACACAGACGAGCAAAAGCAAGAATTATATAAACAATCACGAATTCTTAATGAAGCGTTTTTGGATGCCGATTATGAGGTTAGAGGTAATGACTTTTTTGAAAAAGAAACAAATATTCCACTTTTATTCTCATTTGGACTAGGACCTGGCGGAGAAGCGTGGCTTCATATTGGAAGTTCTAAATCTTCAATGACAGATTTTTGGGCAGGAACGGGAATTCTTGAACTTAGAGATAATGAAGAAATAATTGAAAGAATTTTAAGCAGAAATCAATTTGAACATATTAAGGATAAACTAATTAAAGTTGAAATTCAATGTCCAATATCAGATATTTGTGAAAGTTTGCAATCTATATTTGTTTATAAGGGACAATTATTGTTTTAAGTTAAGTACTCTAGATATAGTTTATTTATATCTTTACAATTACAAAAAAGACAAGTATAAAAACCTGTCTTTTTTATAATATGTCATTTTAGGGGTTCACATCACTAATACGGATTTTTATTTTTTATGTTAATTTGTTGTTATAAAACAAAAAGTAAGGACAAATCCTTACTTTTTTTATTAACGAACTTTAATTCTCATTCTTGAAACTATAACAAATATTAAAATGAACAAGATTGCAGCGGCAGCAATTGATATCAGAATTATAGAAGCAGTATTCAACTGGATTGTTATTGCAAAGCTTTTTGTTGCAATCGTACCCATTTCATCAGTTATTCTTACATAATAGTTTCCCCTTTCAGAAAATGTTGGAAGAGTGGAACCGTTTTCAAAAGTATAGTTGCTCAGGTCAAGTGATTTTCCGTCAAGTGAGGCATAGACATCAATATTTCCAACGCCATGAACTGTCAAATTGACTGAATTTGAAGTACCTGAATTGTTATTAATTCCTGTAATACTTGGTGAAGATTTTGCGACAGTTACCACGAAAGAGTATTCAGTTGATGTTTGTAAAGTGCGGTATGAGCTGCTGATATTGCTTGTCATTGTCCTTGAGATAGGGGTGTTGACAGGGTCACTTACTTCGGTACTGATTGTCTCACCCTCAATTGTAAATGATGATCTTATACTTTGTAAAATTGTGAAACCATAGGTTTTTATTGGAGTAAGTTGACGATCATATACAATTATTTCATACACACCATCTTTATCAATGGTGATATTTTCTGGAAGGGTAGAAGCTGGATAAGAGGTAGTATCAGTTGTATTTTGATTGTCTGTTGGTCTGTATGATCTGTTTACCTCAACTTTTGAAGTGGTTGATCTTATTTCTGAAAAGTTCACAAAATTTACAAGTGCATTTGTGTTAATTATTTGTCCATTCATTATCATGCTGCCATTTACAGCATTTACTACACTGATATAAAATGGATCAGCTTGATTTTTAATGTTGAAATGATACTCTAACATGTTGTTAACATTAGATGCAACTGTTGATGTTTTGTCATAAATTTTAACAGTATATGCTCCGGATTTATCCAATGTCAATTTCATTGCTTCAGACAAGTCTGTGACATCGTCTATTGTCACATTATTTGCTTGATTATAAGTTATGATGTGATTTGAGGTATCTTTATATCTTACAAGAGTATAACTTTCACCAAGATAGATGAAATTTACAAATACTGGATTTAAAAAAGATCCGGCAGGGAAGGACAGAGTGATTGTTGAATAAGTTTGGTTCATTTCTGGAGCGGAAACATCAAAGTCTTTGCTTCCTGTTGTATAGTGCCAGTTTATTGCATTTTCTGCGCCATATTGTGAACTTGCCTTTTTGAAATTGGTCGTGGTTTGAACTATGCAGAAAGTCAAGTGATATGTCTGTTGAACTGTACCTCTGCTGGTTTGAATATCTTGTGTACATTCCATTGAAATTATATAATAAGCATCTTCAGTTATCTCATCAATATTGAAAACATAATATTTTTGTCCATTTATTGTTTTTTCATATAAAGAGACAGAAGTGTTATCATTAATACTATTTACTCTGAATGTTTTTGCTGACACATTGCGCATTGAGATTGTGTTGTTTGAAAAGATAGCTGGATAATCAGTATCTTCCATTGTGACAGTTGTAAAATCGCTTTGCGTAAACACATGATTTTCTTGAGAAATTGAAATGTAATTCAAGATTGTATAGTCAATTGATAATGTACTGCTGTCTGTGGTTGCAAAATGTGTGTTTTGCGTTGATTCACCTAAAGTTATTTGTGTTACTGGTGGAATAATAAATGCCAATGATAAACATAGTATGGATAAAACCATACAAACAGCAAGACATACAAATTTTTTAAATACGCGGTTTTTCATTTTCATACACACATTTTATCACAATCCTATTGCACCTGGCAAACAATTTGATAGGTTTTATTTATTTTTTTATAATTAATATAGTAATGTGGTATAAAATATAAAAAAATTCTAATATAGGTTGTATTTTTATCAAAAAAAGAAAAGCCGTTTCTTTCGACTTTTCTTTTAAAGTTTATTCATCGTATGCAGATAAGATAAGTTCGTTTCTTTTTCTTATATCATAGAAAACTTCTTGTTCATTCATTCTTCTTCCAGGAATAAATGGCATCTCGTATTTACCAATCTTATAGATATCTGTGCACTTGAAGTAAGGTGTTATGACTGATTTTACAGGATAATTTCCAAATATTTTAGTATAGTTGTTACCAAGTGGTATTTTGTCAAGGTCAGAAGGATAGACAAGAGGTACAGTGGTCAAAGATGTGCTTGTTGTAGGTCCTCCAGCATCTTTTTTGTCTTTTTTATCAGGAGTGGTTTTTGATGATTGCTCAATTGTGTAACTTCCAAGCTCTTTAGAGAAGGCTTCTCTTGTTGCAAGGTCAGGGGTTCCAAGGAAGATTGTTGCACGACAGTTACCACGCACGATTTCAGAAACCTCTTTGCCATAGACATTGTCAAGCTGGCTGTAAGACTGAATAACCATGTTCAGGAAGATCCATCTTGAACGTGCGACTGTTATGATTTTTTCAAGTTCAGAAACTTTTGGAAGGTTTGCAAACTCGTCCATTAAATACAAAACAGGGCGTTTAAGGTGTGCCATTTTATCGCTGTTGGTTCTTTCATTTGCGCGAGCTTTTGCAACAAACAGCTTATAAGCTTGTGAAATACATACAGAAGCAAGTGTATATCTTGTTGCTCTTTCATCAGGAATTTTAACAAAGAATGCAGTTGGTTGTTCGTCCATGTTATAAAAGTCAATATCATTTCTTGAGGTTAAGAAGCTGATACCATTGTCCGAAAACATAGAGAGTTTTGTGTTTAAAGTTGACATGAAACCATCACGAGTAACTTTTGCATTAGTTTGTGTGATGTTGGCTGCAAGTTGACGGGTTTTAGAAAGAGGATTTCTGCCGTTAAAGTATTGTTTGACAACCTCAAAGTCCTCTTCTTTATTCATGGCAATTTTATAGGCGTTGAAGAAATTATATCTCTCTTTTGTCATACCTAAAGCCTCGTTTTCGCTGTCTTCAAGCATGGCAATTAAAACTGCCAAGAAATAATCCCTTGCGCCTTGTTCCCAAGACGGTTCACTTTTGTTTTCAATTGTACAAATTGCGGCTGCAATATCATTTAAGTTTTCAAAGCAATCGTCACGAATTTTAGATTTTTCAACTTCGACTTCCAAGAGTGCATCTTTAAGTGAAGCAAAAGCTTTCCCTTCAAATTCATACCATTCATCATCATATATTTCACCGACTTTGATGAAATTATAGTTTTTAACTGGATCATTTGTATGTCTTAAAATTTCTTCTTCCAAATGAAGCTGTTTTTGCCATTGTGTGTAAATATTTTCAAGTGGATTCCACTGAACAGAATTGTATGGTTCAGCAAGATCAAGAAGCACCAGTTTATAGCCTTGCTTTACAAGGTTTTGGCTGTGATGAGCATAAAGCTCACCTTTTGTGTCAGTGATAAAGAATGATGGCTTATTCTTTAAGCAAGGAATGATTTGGAGTGCAGGTTCAATGAAGGAAACAGTTTTACCAGTACCAGTAGCTCCGACGATAAGTGTGTGGCAGTCTGGTGTGAAATGTATTTTTAAGTTGTTGTTTCCTTTTTTTACAACACGGAAGGGAACACCTGTGTGGCTGAAAGATGAAAGTTCACTGTATAGGCAATGTTTAAAGGTTTTGTCAAGTTCATCATCTTTAAGAAAGCGTTGATTTTCCATTTTGTCTTTACCTTTAAGCTTTGGCCCGGATTTGTCACCGCTAATAAGCATCATAAGCAAAACAACCATTGCCATAACACCAGCGGCAAAAAGTGCCTTACCATCTGTAATGCCTTTAACAGTTGCAATAAGATCAAATTCTTTTGTTGTCAAGTAATTAATTACAGCTGACGCCGCAAAAAGACCAATAACAAATGTCAGCCCTATACCAAACAATCTGATTAAAAATTTACTTCCTTTTTTTTCAGCCATAGATCGCACCCCTTCAATAAGATTAAGGATATTATACACATAATAAAAATATAAATCAAATAAAATTGGCATGGTTTTCATCTTTTTTTAAATTTTAGTTGCCATACGTGCTTAAAAATGATAAGATAAAGTTAACAAATATGAAAGAGGTAACAAAATATGGGATTTACAAACTTCTTTAATCTGCTTGGCACTGGAGAAAATGCAGTTGATCCACTTTATAAAGCCATCACGCTTATTGGACCTTATGCTATCGGGGTTGTTTTGACACTTGGTATTCTTTATGGCGTTATAGTTGGTGTTAAATTCGCAAAAGCTGAAGGAAAAGAGGAAAGGGCAAAGTTGCAAAAGGTGCTTGTTAATGGTGTTATTGGTGCGGTTACTGTTTTAATTCTTTTGGCTGTGCTTTATGCAATAAGGGAGCCTTTGGTTAAGTGGATGCACAGCTAATTTCAGGGCGGATTTCACGCATCTAAATGCAGAAACTACAAAAGTTCCACACATTCATTTACGAAAGTAAACTCAAGCGTGGAACTTTTTTGTTTCTTTTTTATATACGCAAACTCCGCCCTGAAATCGCGTTATGTGAATATAGTGCTTGTGGAGCCTGCCCTGAGCGGAGTGCAAAGCACGAAGTCGAATGGGTCGCGATTTTTTGTTGCCTTGTTATCAAAATAAATTTCGCCCTAAATTAATGTTTGAAGATATAAATTTTACATAGTCATATATGTAAACTCTGACCTGTAAAAAAGTTATTATTTTATAGTATCAATTATATTTAAATTTTGCCCTAAATTTCTTGAATTAAAACAATTTATCAAAATCTCACATGCTTATTTACAAAAGTAAATTTTGCGTGAAAAATTTCTTATTTTAAACAAATTCAATTATTAATATTTAAAATTATTAATGGAATATCATAAGTAATTTTCTATTTTTTGTTGTAACCTATAAGACAACGTTTTAGATACATATCCTATCTCTTCCAATATTAATTCTGCATCTTGTTTATAATTTATAAGTTTGTTATTGTCCCATTGTATAGGTTTTTCTTGCAAATTAACAATTCTATCAGCTAATTTAATCAAAGCAATTTCTGGTTTACACAATTTTATCCTTCTTAAAGAATCTTGTATTCTTAAATTGTAAGGCAAATCTGTATTTTTTGTGAGCGCAGAAACGCCATCTGCTATTTCCTTGTTGAATGTAATACATAATTCATTATATGTGCAATTTGTATCCTCAAGCGTATCATGTAATAATGCAACCTGCATAAGATAATCCCAATTTATATTAGCATTATCTTCTAAACATCCGCTTACGCATTCACCAAATACTTCAAATACATGGCCAATATAAGGCATTTGTGAAAGCATTATTTTTTGGCCTTCATGTTTTTTTTGTGCGAATTCTATAGTTTTATAAAATAAATCGCCATTCCAATAATTATTCATTTGACATATTCCTCCAATTATAATATCATTTAATTATGAAATTTTATGTTGATATTAATAATAATATTTATGCATATGATGATGTATGTTCTTTAGATTTTGTTTTTGATTCTGTTAATCACAAATGGAAAGTTTTACCATTCAGTCTTAATTTTTTACAAGATAACATAGGAATTGAAATTTCTGAAATAGAAGCAAGTTATAAAACAGATATACAAGCATTGAAACAACTAATAGACAAAATATTGAATATTTAATTAACTTTTTCAATAGAATTTGTAAGAATATTTTGTCTTTTTTGTATCTCTTTTGCACACTCCATTACATTATTCTTTAATGATTTTTGATCAATTGTAAGTATATATTGTCCGTTTTGCAAATTAAGTGCATTTGAAATAAAGTTAAATTTCTTCAAATATATAAACGAGCAGTAATCTTGTTGACAATTCAGATTCATTTTTAATTTGTTTAATTCTTCATTTAAAAATGTTTCCCACTGGTTTATAGTTTTTATGATGTTTTCATCTGTTTCATTTTGTATGTATTGTGTATTTAAATTAGATAAAGTGTTTTCATAAATATTTGTTAATTTTTTAACAAAAACGTTCTGGTTATCTTTATTATTTAAACTTATATTAATTGCATTTTTATATGTCTCATTTTTATCAACTAATCCTGTATTGATATCAATTAAATTTGCATATAGAGATTCGTGAAGTTTTTTATTGATGTCTGTGTCAGGTGATTTTATTTTGTTAATTTTAAATAAAACAGCATTTATTAGATTTTCATGTTTATTTAAGTTTACAGTTCTCCATAATTTATCATATAGAAATCTTGCATCTTGGTTTTCTTTATTGTATTCTGATCTCAATTCAAAGAACTGATTTCTCTTTTCCTTAAACATTGGACTGTCAACAGCTTTGAGTTCTAATAAATTTTCTATTTCTCTTCTTGGATTGTAATTTCTCCATTTTGCATAAACTTCAGAAGTTGCTTTATTCACAGCAAATGATTCTGGTGTATGTATTTGTATTTCGGCATTAGTTTCATCAATGGAAAAATTTAAATGAATTCCCTTATAGCCGTTTGTCCATGAGGATATGTAACCATAAAGATTTGGTATATTTTCTTTCAACTTCCATATTAAACTAGGAACAATTGAATAATCTTCAATTATTATTGTTCCACGTACTATATCAGAAATGTTGTGTAGTTTAAAATCTTTTGCCTCCTCGATTTCTATTTTGCGAACAACTTTATCTGTTATGCTTTGAGGAGTTTTTACTCCAGGATTTATTATTCCTTTTACAAATTTTTGAGGTGGCACAATTTTGTATTTAATACAATATTGATTTATATTTTCATCTAAAGTGTTATTCATTTTAAATTTCATATACCTCTAAATATAGGTTATCACATATGAGTACTAAAGTCAAATAAAATTTATGTTTCCACATTTCCAATAAAATCTTGACAATATTTCTTTTTAAGTTTATATTATAAATATTAAAGTATAAGGGGAAGTGCCCATGGCTGAAGATAAAAAAAGAAAAAAACAAGAAGATAAAGTGTCTCTTCCAAAGAATATGCCAAACAGTTTGGAAGCCGAACAGTCTGTACTTTGCTGTGCTATGATTGATGGAGATGCCTTGCTTAATATTGTTGCTCGTCTTAAAGAAGATGACTTTTATTCTGAATCTCATAAAATTATTTTTAAAGCTGTGCAAGATCTTTACATGGCAAATAAAACTGTGGATTTTGTTACTTTGGCTGACTATTTGCAAAGTCATGACCAGATTGCAAGTATTGGTGGTATTTCCTATCTTACAAGTCTTACAAACACGCTTCCAAGTGCTGCACATTATGCAAGCTATGTGGACATAGTGAAGAAAAACAGCACGCTTCGTGAGGTTATTGTTGCATCAAATCAAATTATAAATAAAGCTTATTCAGGTGATAATGAAGATACACTTGGCTTTGCCGAGAAATCAATTTTTGAAATAAGCGAAAAAGGGCAGGTCTCTGCACTTGAAAAGCTTGCAGACAGTTTGTCTGACGTCATGGAAACTTTTGACGATATCAACAAAGGTGGTGGAAAGGTAAGAGGTGTTCCAACAGGGTTCTATCAGCTTGACCGTATGACCAATGGCCTTCAAAAAAGTGACCTTATCATCTTGGCAGCACGTCCATCGGTTGGAAAAACATCTTTTGCCATGAATATAGTGTCAAATGCAGCGCTTGAGGGCGCGGCAAGATGTGCAGTATTCAGTCTTGAGATGAGTAAGGAACAACTTGCACAACGTATGCTTTGCTCTGTTGCAAATGTTGATATGACAAAAGCTCTTCATGGTGAACTTGAAGATCAGGATTGGACAAAACTTTGGAAAGCTCATAAAAAACTTTCAAATAGCAAAATATATGTTGATGACAATGCGCTTAACACTCCATCGCAGATTATGTCAAAGTGCAGAAAACTTAAACGTGAACGTGGACTTGACTTGATCATGATTGACTATTTGCAGCTTATGGAAAGTGATGTTAAAAGTGACAGTCAACAGGATAAAATCCGTGAAATTTCAAGAAGAATGAAAATTTTGGCCAAGGAAATCAACGTGCCAGTTATTCTTCTTTCACAACTTTCACGTGCGGTTGAAAAACGTCCAAACAGCGTTCCAGGTCTTTCAGATCTTCGTGACTCTGGTGCGATCGAGCAAGATGCCGACATTGTAATGTTTCTGCATCGTCCAGATGACCAAAACCCAGCAACTGCTCTTGCAAAAGGTCAGGAAGCTCCAAGAAACTATCAAGTTCAACTTATTGTTGCAAAACACAGAAATGGTGAGCTTGGTACAATTCCACTTGCATGGGTTGGAAGCAGAGTAAGTTTCACAAATCTTGCGGCAGACGCCAACCAAAAGAGCATGGAACAAAACATAGAGGGCTTGACCCCTCCGCCACAAGACGAAGTGACTGAAGTTGACTTTGCTGGTGCTGATGACATTTTTAATTGATAACTTTATAAAGGGAAAATGAAATAGATTATGAAAATAACAAGTAAAGAATTACGTGATAAATGGCTAAATTTTTATAAAGACAGGGGACATGTTGACATTGGTGCTGCATCTCTTGTTGGTGATGGAACAACTGGTGTTATGTTCAATGTTGCAGGTATGCAACCACTTATGCCTTATCTTCTTGGTGCAAAACATCCAAGCGGCAAGACAAGACTTTGTAATGTTCAAGGATGTGTCAGGACAAATGATATTGAAAGCATTGGCGATATTTCACATCTTACATTTTTCGAGATGATGGGCAACTGGAGTTTAGGCGACTATTTCAAAAAAGAAAAAACTGCTTGGACTTTTGAGTTTTTAACAAAAGTTCTTGGTTTTGATGGAAATAAAATTTGTGCTACTGTTTTTGAGGGCAATGAAAGTGCCCCTCGTGATGAGGAAACTGCATCATATCTTCAAAATCTTGGCATAACAAAAGACAGAATTTTCTATCTTCCAAAAGAAGATAACTGGTGGGAGCTTGAGGGTACAGTTGGAACCCCATGTGGCCCTGATAATGAGTGGTTTTATCCACGCCACGACAATGCATGTGGCAAGGATTGTGGCCCGGCTTGTGGTTGCGGAAGATATGTTGAAATTGGAAACGATGTTTATATGCAGTACGAAAAAACTGAAAATGGGTATGTTCCACTTAAAAACAAAAATGTAGACACCGGTTTTGGTCTTGAAAGGCTTTTGATGTTTTTAAATGGACTTACAGACTGCTATAAAACTGATCTGTTTGCTGGTGTTATATCTTCTATTGAAAAAAATACCGGTATCGTGTATGATGCAAATGCTGACCAGACAAAGTCAATGCGTATCATTTCTGACCATATGCGCACAGGTGTTATGCTTATTGGAGATAAAAATGGCATACTTCCAAGCAATGTTGGGGCTGGTTATATTTTAAGAAGACTTCTTCGTCGTGCAATTCGTCATGCAAAGAAAATTGGACTTAACACAGAGGGCTTGATTGAAGTCGCAAGAATTTATATTGATGAAGTTTATAATGAGGCTTACCCACTTCTTGTGGAGAAAAAAGAATACATACTTTCAAGCATAAAGGCAGAAATTGACAAGTTTAATAAGACTCTTGAAACAGGAGAGAAAGAGTTTGATAAAACTATAATAAATATGCAAAAGAAAGTTGAGTTTATGACAAAAAACAATCCAAACTATGTTCCAACAGAGGCTGATAAAGTCATCAGCGGAAAAGCTGCTTTCAGGCTTTATGAGACGTATGGATTTCCAATTGAAATGACTGTTGAAATGGCTGCGGAAAAAGATCTTAAAGTTGATATGGCTGGCTATGAAGAAGCATTTAAAGCTCACCAAGAGCTTGCAAGGGCAAACAGTCAAGTTGCAAAAAGTGGACTTGCTGGCAGTGGTGAGATGGAAACAAAATATCACACTGCAACTCACCTTTTAAATGCTGCACTTAAAAGAGTTGTTGGGGAAACAAGCCATCAGATGGGAAGCAACATCACAGCAGAGCGACTTCGCTTTGACTTTGCTTGTGATCATAAACTTTCTGAAGATGAAATTAAACAGGCAGAAGATTTTGTCAATGGTTGGATCAAAGATGACATAACTGTCACAAGGGAAGAGATGAAGAAAGAAGATGCAGTAAAAGCTGGTGCAGAACATCAGTTTATTGAAAAATACCCTGATATTGTTTCAGTTTATACAATCGGTAATGCGTCAAAAGAAATTTGCACGGGACCACATGTTGAGCATACGGGTGTGCTTGGACATTTCATTATTAAAAAGGAAGAAGCTTCAAGTGCAGGTGTGCGCCGAATTAAGGCTGTGTTGGAATAAAATTGTGAAGAAAGACGCTTCAGTCAAAAAGTTGATTTATTTTGATTGTTGTGGTATAATATAATAAATGAAATGGGAGGGATAAAATGAGCACAAGTAAAAGAATTGGCATAACAATTATAATACTTATCGCATTTGTATGTTTATTTTTTACTTCATGTGCGGTTATTATGTTTCTTGCACCAGGAACAGAAATTTTTGGCGTAAGGTATGTGTCGGCACTTGTTGGTAATTATGAAAAAGACGTATCACTTGAAACTTTCCATGGTGATCTTTACATTGATACTGAAGGTGTGCCAATCACCATTGATTTCACAAACTACTATACTTACAGTGTAAGTTTTCACCAAAACTTTACTGGCTTTACTACCTCTCATATGAGTCAAGCTAATTTGGAACTTGACTATAAAGAAGATGGTGACCTTAAAATCAAAACATCGGAATTTGTTAAGTTTATTTATGCAAAAGAAGATTATGATGCATACCACTTTGACTTAAAGATTCCTGCATACTACTTTAGAGATGGTAACAGATCTATTTATATCAACTCCAACAATTCTTCAGTTAAAATCATTGGTTCACCGGTTTTGGATACTTTTGGCTTAAAAACAAATGGTAAACTGAATATTGAAGGATTGCTTACAACTGAAGCTTTGCTTAAACTTGATTTGGGCAGTTCAATAACTATTGATGAAACTTATTCTTGTGAATTTTTGGATATTTCCACAACAAGTAATAACACTGTCAACATAAGCAACAACGTAAGTGGTGATATAAATATTAAAGCTGTGGGTGGTGACGTAAAATTACAAGATTGTAGAAATCTTAATGTTCAAACAAGCTCTGGAGCTGTGCGTTGCACAGGTGTTGTGAGTGGTAATGTGAACATAGAAACCTCAAGTGGTGATGTAGAGCTTGGTAAAGTTAATCAAGGTGAAGGCGAAAAAGTCACAAGCATAAAAACAAAAAGTGGTTTTATCACTGTTGATGAGTTAAAAAACGGACAGATTGAAACCTATTCTGGTAAAATTACAATCAATAATTCAGACAATTTAAATATTAAAACAACCATAGGACAAACATTTGTAAAAAATAATACGAACAACATTGAAATTGAAGGCAAAAACGGATATGTTACGCTTGGTGAAGATGGCAGTTTAAATAATGTTAAAGTTAATACCACAACTGGTATAATAAAAGTTTACAACACTTCTGGTGAAGTGAATATTGAATCAGTAAATAATGATGTTACTTTCAAAAATTTGACAAGTAATAAGATCACTTTAAAAGCGGGTAAAAAAGTTAAAGCTGAAAAGTTGATGGGTGATGTGACCATTAAATCAAATGGGGACACATATTTGCAATTCGAACAAATATCTTCAAATGTATCTGTAGATGCTGGAAGTAAAGCAAATCAAGTTGATATCTATGCAACAAGCGCCCCTGCAGGATCTGTAAGCTATGTCTTAAGATCAACTAAAGGGGAAAAAGCACAAGTCTATGCTGGTGAAGAGCTTATTGCAGAAAAGTCTATTATATCAAATATAGAGTCGGGACAATATCAAATAAACGCAACAAGTGTTTATGCAAAAATAAGATTATATCTTGGGGCATAAATAAAATGTGGGCATAATGCTCACATTTTTAATTTTACTGTTGACAAAATGATTTTTACTGTGTATAATGAAATCGTTAAATCAAAAGCAAAATATTTAAAAAGGAGGATATCAAAAGTGAACATTGCTGTTTTATTTAACAAAAATTTAATACAATGTGCATAAAGGATATCTCTTTTATAATTTTTTATATAATTTGAACTCCTTTATCACATAAAGGAGTTTTTTATGGCAAAAAATAAAAATAAATTATCAATTTTTACTTATTTTAAAAGACACAAGTTTGTTGTGTGTCTGTATGTTTTTATAAACATTTTTGCCGCAGCAAGCACTGTTGGAATAACATTTTCAACTGCACAAGCTGTTGCATTTTTGACACATGCTTCTTATTCTCTTGCGATAACCTATTTCTTGGTTGCATTTGGATTTGGGTTGTTGCAAAGAATCTTTTGGTTTTGTTCTGACATTATTTATGATAAATATTCTGTTGTGATATTATCAGAAATTAATTTAGATCTGTCAAAGCAAGCGTTTAAGTTAAATTCTGAAACCTATGCCAATCATGACAGTGGTACATTTATTCAAAGAATAGTAAATGATCCCAAAGATGCCATTGAAAGTCTTTCTGACATAGTAGTTATGATTACCGAAATAATTTCCGATTTTGTTATGCTTGTTTATATTGCAATGCTTAACTGGATTATTGGATTGATCATACTTGTAACAGTGATTTTATGTGTCATTTGGGAAATGTTCAGAAATAAGGTACACCACAGATATGCAAAGGAAGTTAAAAAGACAAATGAAAAAATCAACTCATTGACCACACAGATTGTGGCAAGTGAAAAAGATATTAAATCAATATCTCTTGAAGATAAATTAAGCGAAGTTTCAAAAGAGTACTATGATCAACATAAAAAAGCCTATATTAAATCAAATGTGGTTGATGCTTTATTCTTTAACAGTCGTAATTTATTGATTGAGATTGCCGGCGTGATTTGTATGGTGCTTGGTGTGATTTTGGTGGAGAAATCACTTATTGTTCTTGCATCTTTCATCATCATTTATTCATATCATGGTCATCTTTATGGATTTATTTGGCAACTTGGAAATGTTTGGTCAAAGCTTACTTCTATCAAAATAAATAATGAAAGAATATTTATGTTGTTTGATGAAAATTTCTTTATTACAGAAAAATTTGGTGATAAAGAAGTTGCAATCACTGATGGTGAGATAGAATTTAAAAATGTCAGCTATACTTACAAAGATTATGAGGTTGTCAGCAAAGATGAAAAAGGCAAGAGGATTAAACAACCTTATAAAAAGCTTGTGTCATCAACTAAAGTGTTTGAGGACTTAAACTTTAAAATTAAAAAGAACACAACTGTTGCATTTGTTGGACAGTCTGGAAGTGGTAAGTCAACACTTTTAAGTCTTATGTCAAAAATGTATCAGGTTGATGGTGGAGAAGTTTTGCTTGACGGAGTAAATATTAACGAATTAAGTAAACATTCTTTAAGAAATGCTATTTCCCTTGTAAACCAATTTCCTTATATATTTGACATGACAATTAAAGAGAATTTGCTTCTTGCAAAGAAAGATGCGACTGATGAAGAAATTAATCAGGCATTGAAAGATGCTGCAATTTATGACTTTGTACAAACTCTTAATAAAGGGGTTGACACAAAACTTGGTGAAAATGGAATAAAGTTATCTGGCGGACAAAAGCAAAGAATTGCAATCGCAAGGGCGCTTTTAAGAAATACAAGTATAATCTTGTTTGATGAAAGTACAAGCTCTCTTGACAACTTTGCACAGGAAAGCATAAAGGAGTCTATTGACAAGCTTAAAGGTAAAAGTACTATAGTTATTGTGGCTCACAGACTTTCAACAATTAAAGATGCAGATGTCATATATTTTCTTGACAAAGGTGAAATTGTTGACAGTGGAAGTTTTGATGAATTATTTAAGAAAAATCAAAAATTTAAAACCATGTTTCTTGCGGAAAATATTTAATAAGTAAAGATGAAATGCAGGCAAAGACCTGCATTTTTTAATTCAGAAATATCTGATATGAATTTTAAAATGTGTATTTACAAAAAAGGCTTTTTATGCTATAATAAGTTTGTAAGTTGAAAAACTTATATAAATATCAGCAAAATAACCCCTAAAATCATTTTACTTTTTTAAATTTTGGTGGTAAAATAAAATCATTAAAATGTAAATTGGGGTAAAGTTATGAAAAAATTTATTTATCCAGTGGTGTTATTTTCTGATAAGACTGACAAAACCTATACGGTATTATTCCCAGATTTGGACATTGTTGCTTGTGGTGAGACTGTTGAAGAAGCATATGTTCAAGCGGAAGAATATTTAAAGGCTTATCTTGAGTTTGCAAGTAAAATGGGTGCGACTGTTCCAGAGGCAACAAAGTATGAAGATGCATTAAAGCTCAATCCACAAAGATTTGTGCTTTTGGCAGACACAGATGTTGAAGATGGTCTGGCACTGAATTCTCAAGAGGAAGCATACAAAAATTTTGTTCAGAAATACTTGGTTGATGCGGAGGAATAAAATTTATGAAACTTAAAAACATCATAAGTGAAAGCAAATTTACGGATAAAGAAAAAGTAATTGGGCAAATTATCAGACTGGCTGTGTTAGACGGCCGTTTCCCAGTTCCTCAACAAGGTGATTATACTGGCAAAAACAGTATTGGAATATATCAATTGAATTATGATTATAAAACAAAAGACATTAAGATGGATGGTGGATTTTCTGTTCCAACTGATTCAAGCGAATTGGATGAAAAATATGTTCTTTGGGCATATGATCACATTGCAGGTGATTTAAAATTAAGTGTTTCTGATTATGCAGAAGCTGGCGGAGATTTGGTTGCACTTGGTGACGCCATTGCAGAGAAAATGTATGACGCAAAATTTAAAAAAGGTGATAAAGCGGGACAGTATCCTTTTGTACACAAATCAAGTGGTGTAAGACAAAATTCCTTCTTATCAAATCCTGTTGCACAGACAGCTGGTTTAAAAAGAGAGCTTGTTGATGCAATTGACAGTCAAATTATTGACGATTTGGGTAAAGCTCAAGAAGAAATTGATATCCGTGTAAGCCAAAAAGGTGAATAAATAAAAAGAATATTTATGAAAAGCCACAGTTTGTGGCTTTTTGAATAAGGAATATATATGAAAAATTTTTTACACGAACTTGCCACTGCTGTGGGGTTTGAAATTGTAAATGTTGATGATGGATTTATCAACTATGAATTTAATGAAAAAATATCAAATATTGAAAATGTAAGTTATATTGTGCAAGTTGCTGACAGTATGCCAAAAGAAAAGTACCTTCTTACCTTTGAGGCCATTATAGATGTACTGCCAAAAAAATTCAGAAAAAGAATCTATAAAATAATAAAGCATACAGATATTTTTGAAGATGAAAAAATCAACGAAGTTCTTTTGTTTGCAATAAATGAATACAGGCTGCATTGTCCATATAACAAATTGAAAGAGTATGGCGGTTTGCTTGACATTGACATAGAGAAACTTGGTTATAACTTCACATATAATTTAAGTAAAAAAGATGCAAAAGCACTTTTGGCAAAGATTGAACAAGCCCTTCCTATGGAGCTTTCACCAGTGCTTGGCAACATAAAAAAGATTGATTACAAAATTGGTTATCTTAAAAATATAAACATTGAAAAATAACAACCAACCGGTTGTTGTTTTTATTAATCAGAAATTAGACCACTATTTATATTAAAAACAAGAAAAATCTTATAAAAATCGCATAAAAACGCGTAAAACTATTGACTTAAAAGCAAAAATGTTTTACAATAGCCATTGCATGAATGTCATGCTTGGCTATTTTTATGTTCAATTTTGTAGTGGTGTGCAAATTTGAGTGTGAAATTATCCAAGAATTTCCTCTTGGGGCAGTGTGAAGTTCAACAAATTTTAAGGAGGTAGAATTATGCCAACCATTAACCAGCTTTTAAGACATGGTAAGGGACGTGAACCACAAACAACAAAAGCAAAATCTCCAATTTTGGAAGAATGCCCACAAAAACGTGGTGTTTGTTTGTCAGTTACTACTACATCACCAAAGAAGCCTAACTCAGCTCTTCGTAAGATTGCAAGGGTTAAACTTGCTTCAACAGGTATGGAAGGTACTGTTTATATCCCAGGTATTGGTCATAACTTGCAGGAACACTCTGTTGTTCTTATCCGCGGAGGTCGTGTTAAGGACCTTCCTGGTGTGCGTTATCACATCATTCGTGGAACACTTGATACTGCCGGTGTTAAAGACCGTAAGCAAGCAAGAAGTAAATATGGCGCTAAAAAGCCTAAATAATCTTTAAACTTTAAAAGGAGGAAATTATACTTATGTCAAGAAGAAATGCTGCAACCGTACGTGAAGTTTTGCCAGATCCTGTTTATAACAGTAAAGTTATCACAAAACTCATCAACCAAGTTATGCTTGATGGTAAACGTTCGCTTGCTCAAAATATAGTTTATGAAGCTTTTGATACAGCTGCTTCTAAACTTGGCGTCAGCCAAATGGACATGTTCAATCAGGCTCTTGAAAACATCAAACCTGTTGTTGAAGTAAAACCACGTCGTGTTGGTGGTTCAACATACCAAGTTCCTGTTGAGATCCGTGCTGAACGCAGACAAACTCTTGCTATTCGTTGGCTTGTTTCTTTTGCAAGAAAGAGATCTGAAAGAACAATGGCTCTTCGTCTTGCTAATGAACTTATGGATGCATACAACAATGCTGGTGGTGCATTCAAGAAGAAGGAAGAAGTACACAGAATGGCTGAGGCTAATAAAGCTTTCGCAAGTTACCGCTGGTAATTTTAAGTCCAAATTAAGCGCAGTGCTGCGTTTCTTGAAAAATTTCCAGACACTCATTTATTAATATAAAATCATGCCTGTAAATTTTTCAGAGCCTTGCCCTGCATCTGAATTTGAACTTAAAATCCCGTTATCTTTACAATCAACAAAAAAGTGTTATTAGTTATTTAAAAATCAAATAAAATAATTAAAACATTTTGAAAATCTAAAAAATTATATTATAATAATATTTGTAATATTTCTTGGCAAATGTGGGAAATATTACGTGACTTTAAATTAGGAGAAAATTATGCCTAGAGATTTTGAACTAAGCAAAATAAGAAACATTGGTATCATGGCTCATATCGATGCCGGTAAAACTACAACTACTGAACGTATTTTGTATTATACTGGTAAAAGCCATAAAATTGGTGAAGTACATGATGGTGAAGCCACAATGGACTGGATGGCTCAAGAGCAAGAGCGTGGTATAACTATCACATCTGCTGCAACCACTACTCATTGGAAAGGCTATAAAGTCAACATCATTGATACTCCAGGACACGTTGACTTCACTATTGAAGTTGAAAGAAGCCTTAAAGTTCTTGATGGTGCGATTGAGGTGTTCACCGCTAAAGAGGGTGTACAGGCTCAATCAAGAAAAGTTTGGAACCAAGCCAATAAATACCATGTTCCAAGAATTGCATTTGTAAATAAAATGGATAACCTTGGTGCAGATTTCTATAACGTTGTTTCATCTATTCGTGAACAACTTAAAGCAAATGCTGTGCCTATTCAACTTCCAATTGGACGTGCTGAATCATTTGAAGGAATTATTGACCTTATTGATATGAAAGCCTATTATTACATGGATGATAAAGGTGAAAAGATTGAGGTTCGTGAAATCCCTGCAGATATGAAAGCTGATGCTGAAAAGTACCGCAGTGAAATGGTCGAAGCCGTTGCTGAAGTTGATGATGTTTTGCTTGAAAAATTCTTCGGTGGTGAAGAATTTACCGAGCAAGAAATTAAAACTGCTTTAAGAAAAGCAACAATTGACCTTGTGATAACTCCAGTACTTTGTGGATCATCACTTCGTAATAAAGGTGTTCAAAAATTGCTTGATGCAGTTATTGATTATTTGCCATCACCAATTGATATTCCTGATGTCAAAGGTGTTGACCTTGATGGTAATCCAGCAACAAGAAAAACTGCTGATGATGAACCTCTTGCTGGTCTTGCATTTAAAATTGCAAAGGACCCATTTGGAACTCTTACATTCTATAGAATTTACAGTGGTAAGATTACATCTGGTTCTTATGTATACAATGCAAACAAAGGTGAGAAAGAACGTGTTGGTCGACTTGTTCGTATGCATGCTAACAGCAGAACTGAAGAACAAGAAGCTTATGCAGGTGATATCGTTGCTATCGTTGGTCTTAAAGACACAACAACTGGTGAAACACTCTGTGATGAAAGACACCCAATTATCCTTGAGTCCATGGATTTCCCAGAGCCAGTTATCTCTGTTGCGGTAGAACCAAAAACAAAAGCTGACCAAGAGAAGATGGCAAATGCTCTTGCAAAACTTGCAGAAGAGGACCCATCTTTCCGCAGATCAACCAATACAGAAACTGGACAAACAATCATTTCTGGTATGGGTGAACTTCACCTTGAAATCATTGTTGACAGAATGAAACGTGAATATAAAGTTGAATGTAATGTTGGTGCACCTCAAGTTGCATATCGTGAAACACTTAAAAAGAAAGTTACATCTGAAGGAAAATATATCAAACAGTCAGGTGGTAAAGGTCAATACGGACACTGTCTTGTTGAGTTTGAGCCACTCGAAGCTGGAAAAGGCTATGAATTCGTTGATAAAACTGTCGGCGGTTCAGTCCCTAAAGAGTATGTTCCTGCAGTTGATAAAGGTATCCAAGAAGCTGCCAAGAGCGGTGTGCTTGCTGGATATGAAACTGTTGACTTCAGAGCAACTTTGATCGATGGTTCATACCACGAAGTCGACTCTTCTGAAATGGCATTTAAGATTGCAGGAAGCCTTGCATTCAAAGATGCTTTCAAGAAAGGCGACAGCGTGCTTCTCGAACCTGTCATGAACGTTGAAATCACCGTTCCTGACCAATACCTCGGCGATGTTATGGGTGATATCTCTAAACGCCGCGGAAACCTTTTGGGTACATCTTCCATAGCTGGAAGTCAAGTTATAAGAGCGCAAGTTCCTCTTGCAGAGATGACTGGATATATTTCAGACCTCCGCAGCAAGACTCAGGGACGTGGCGACTTTAACAT
>CAKJZE010000016.1 GCA_918285425.1 Clostridiales bacterium | reverse complement strand
ATATTCCTCAAAGTCGAATGCGGCAGGTTTCTCAACATTGACTTTCAGTTTTCTTGTTTGTTTTTTTACACTTGTTTCTTGCATTTCCCAAACAAAATCCAAGTTATCCAAATCTTCATCTTGAGCACCAGTAAGCACAATCGCACCATTCCTAATTTGATTAACCTTTTCACCAAGAGTAAAGCCATCATCTTCAACATAATCCCTTGATATACGCAAATCACCATATTTTTGCTTATAGTTTTTCAGTCTTGTATATACATCATGAAAATCAAACTTGTATGAACGACCAGTTTGCTCAATCTTAAATCCAATTTTTTCAAGCTGTGCTTTTTCTTGATTATTGATAATGCCTTCATGAAAACGTATATAGTCCACCATTCTTCCAAGAGAATAACCATTTAATGTCATATAGTCATATGGTACTCTGTAGTCGTTATTTCTTGTAATGTATCTTTCAATATACTTTAAAAAAATGTCAAAATTTTTCATAATATACTCCTTTATGCAGAAATATATATTTTCAATGGCTTGATTATAATACAATTAAGTAAATATGTCAATATGCAACATTTTCAAAAGTATGTCAAAATTTAATAACAATGCATAAAAACAATCAAATAAAACACACTAAAGACAAAGGAAAAATTATGGAAACAAATACAAAATTAAACAAGCCAAAGAAAAAATACATACTGACAAAGCGTTGGATGCAAATTTATATTCCAGTACTTGCCTCACTCGGGCTTTTATTTATTATCTCTCTTATTATCATTTGCGTAACGGCATCAAATCAAGCAAATTCAATGACGCCAGAACAAAAAGATCCTGAAACTGGCTGGGCGCACCACATAGTAGCCCCGTTTGTTGATTTGTCATCTTGGGTGCCACTTACAAACGCATACAGCATAAATGGAGTTCCAAATATGGCAAAAGTTGAGGAGCAAACCGGCATTTCATACTATAACCTTGGTTTCATTCAGCCTGATCAGACAACCCCACTCGATTCTTCTGGCAATATTCGCTGGGGCTGGGGCGGCTATTACTCACTCAGTGAAAAAGGTAATGATGGCTACCAATATCCAAAAATTAAACAAACCATTAATGACCTTAAGAATATGGGAGCAGCTTATACAATATCAATAGGCGGACAACTTGGTGATGCCCCATGGATCGTAACAACTGACGTAAATAAACTTGCAGAATTTTATAAAGATGTGATAAATACCTATGACCTTAAACGCCTTGATCTTGACATAGAGGAAAGCAACCAAGTTCAAAGCGGAAACATAGCCAATGCAAAGGCAATAAAGAAAGTTCAAGATGAAACTGGTATTGACGTTGTGCTTACAATTCCAATCATGCCAAGTGGCTGGCAAGAGAAACAAATAAATATAATAAAAGCCTATCTTGACCAAGGTGTTCAAATCGCGCTTATAAACAGCATGACAATGTGTTATGGCGGCGGATTGTATGCCGGTGAAGATTATGGTGACGCATCAATTCGTGCCATAGAAAACAGCGTTCAGCAAATGAAGAACATTTGGGCAAGTTATGGAACTGTGCTGACTGACGCGCAAGCCTATGCCAAAACCGGTGCAACAGTTGATATTGGCTATGAAAGTTCACAGTATCCCGTCTTCACCCTTGAAATGACGCGAAAAGTTGTCGATCACGCTAAAGCAAATGGCTATGGCATGCTTTCATACTGGTCAATCAATCGTGATGCCCAAATGCAAGAAAACAGCGCCATCAACACTCTATTTTCTTATCTTGATATCATGAATGAATTTTATGCTTAATCGTCAATTAAAAACAAATAAAAATAATTAAGAAACACAAAAACTCCCGAAAAATCGGGAGTTTTTTATATCATTTCAAATGTCTGTATCAATTATATTATAAAGCAACTACATATTCTGCTTCAAATTCAATACTCTGGAATGTGAACTTGGCATATTTTTTGCCCAATGAAGAGGTATCAATTGGAACAGTTATTAAATCGTTAGCAATATATTCAGTGAATTTTTTTCCATTATTTAATTTAAACATCACGCTAAATCCACTATATGTCTCTTGTCCCAATTTCCAAGTATAATATGGGTCATCACACTCTACAGATTCAACTTCATTTAAGTCAATAACATAGTAGGTTATTTCAATTTCTTTGTTGTCATATTTGATTTTTGCAATTTTTTCTCCAGATGTAGTCGTGTCAATATCTTCAATAATATCTTCATAGTCGACTCTAAAGCCTATATAATTGCGATTTATTGAATCATATAAATAGATTTTCTTACTTAAAAGGCTACAATAATCATTAAGGTATATATTTTCATCAAATCTACCACTTACAACATTTTCATTTGGAAGAACGGTGTATGTCACTTCAATTGTCTTAAAATGATATCTTAAATAAGCCGTGAATGTTCCACAAGAGTCAACGCTTAAATTATTATTTCTATAGTTGTTTCCAATTCCTATTATTATAGGATAATTAAGTTCAATATACCACAAAGTATTAGTTGGTTGTGTATTAGAAATATAATAGTTCATCATATAGTCGGGTGTTTCAGTTAATCTTGTTTTTCCTGTTTCACCATTTTTATCAGTCCAACAAGCCACAATGTTTCTATTCCTAAAACTTGTGTCTGCACCATTCACAAATGTTAATTCGCTTTCATCAATATAAAAGTCATCAATATCACTATTGACAATATAATATACCGATGTGGAAGAATTATTTATGCTCACAGTAAAACTCATTTTTACTGAATCATAAGAATCTGATCGATTTATTTTAAAATATTCGTCAGTAGTATAAAATCCATTTATTCGTTCTTCTGTTAAATCAATAACTTCATCTTCAAAATTTTTATCTTTATAACTAATTAGAATTTTAGCATTGTTAGCATTAAACTTTTCGCCATATTGATATTCAGTTTGTGGATTGCCCAGTATAGAAATTTGTTCAACTTCTTTTTCTTGGAAACTAGCATAAAGAACAATATAATTATTTGAGCTTGAAACCATTTCATTAGTAAATATATTAGGTGCTTTTTGTGTCAACCTTGAATCATAGTACCAACCTTTAAAATCTTGACCTAAAATATTAGGCTGATATAATGTGAGGCTTTCAAGAAAAGTATCATAATTTTTTTCTAAATTAAAATTACTTTGATAATATACCGTCTTAATTTTGATTTCTTCATTCTCAAGTCTCCATTTTGCATAAACAACTATCGAATTATTTTCATCAGCACTAACATCTGTTGATAATGTATATTCATTTTTAAAAGTTCCATTATCAAGATACCAACCATCAAACACATAAAATTGTTTAGTTGGTGTAGGAAGTGTTTTGTTTTTACTATCAAGATAAATATTATCACATTCAGACCCACCATTACTGTTAAACGAAATGTGAATTTTGTTAAGCCAGTGTGCATACACAGTAATTTCCATATTTTTATTTAATGGATAATTTAAAACAGTATTTGTTGAAAAAGGTTTTTCCCAAGTTCCATAATCTTCATACCAACCATCGAAAATATAATTTTCTTTTGTTGGGTCGCTTGGCATATTAAAACTTTTGCCAACCTCATAATAAATAGCAGAGCAATGTGTACATCCATTGCTTTCAAAATTTATTTTAAGTTTTATGTTTGAACCACACGCAGAAAAAATACAACAACTGATGATTGCAAATAAACAAATACTTAAGTATTTTATTATTTTTCTCATAAGTGATACCCCTTAATCAAGATTATAACATAAAATTAATAATGACACAATAATAATAGCAAAAAATTAATACCAATTGTTTATAAATCACGATTATTTTAATGGCATAGTTTGCATAAATAACAAGGCAACAAAAAATCACGATCCTCAATTCTGTGTTAAACTTTAAGGCGTAAGAATGGTGCAATAAGAAAGGAATAAAAAAGTTCCACGCTCGATTTTACTTTAATAAAATACTTTAAGGGCATAGTTTGCATAAATAACAAGGCAACAAAAAATCGCGACGCTCGATTTTATATTAATAAATGAGTGTGTCGCGATTTTGTAGTTAACGATGTTAGTTGTGTAAAATATGCCCTTAAAGGAGGATGCAGATGATGCCACCCTTATTCTCATTAACTATCTTTGTCATAGTTTTGCGCATCTTCACCTCTGCCTCTTCAGGAATATTGGCAAGTTTTGTTGCAATTCCATCTTGCACAAAGGTTGAAAGTGGACGCCCAAACATATTTGTATCCCAAATTGCTTGTGGGTTGTTTTCAAAACCGGTTGTAAGATATTTCATAAGTGACTCACTCTGCTCTGGTGTGCCAACTGCTGGGCAAACCTCTGTTTCAACGTCAACTCGCATGATATGCAAACTTGGTGCCGATGCTTTAAGGCGAACCATTGATCCGCCACCCTTCTTGACTATTTGTGGATCTTCAAGTGTCATCTCTTCAAGTGTAGGTGTCACAACGCCATAGCCTTTTTCTTTCACACTGTCAAGGGCATCTTTAATCTTATCGTACTCTTTTTTTGCATGGGTCAAATGTTTCATATAGCTCATCAAATAGAAATCATCTTCAATATCAACTTCACACTCATCAGAAAGCATTTTGTAAAACATCTTATTTGATATTGGTATTTCATATCTTACTGTACCATCGCTCAAACGTATGCTGTCAAGTTTAAGTGATTCAATATTCTCATTTTCTGCAAACATAGCCCCAAGCGTTCGATACTCACTCATTTTGCTGACACCAGATACACTGTCTTTCACTTCATTTAAGATTTCTTGCACAAAATAGTTATCAACAGGAAGAGCGCGCACCCATTTTGGAAGTGTAAACTCAATATTTTTAATTGGAAATTCATAAAGTGCAGCTGTGATGATTTGGTCAATATCCTCACCATTAAGTTTGGAAACATCAGTTAAAATAACTGGTGCCGAGTATTTGTCACGAAGCGAAATTTGCAGTTTCTTTGCGTCATCAGAAGTTGGATCTGAACTATTTAAGACAATCACAAAAGGTTTAGATGCTTCTTTAAGTTCTCTCACTACCCTTTCCTCAGCCTTAACGTAACTTGCCCTTTCAATATCTGTAATGGTGCCATCTGTGGTCACTAAGACTGCAATTGTGGAGTGCTCATCAATAACTTTTTTTGTACCAATTTCCGCAGCCTGACTAAAAGGCATGTCATCATCTTGCCAAGGGGTTTTGACCATGCGAACTTCGCCGTCTTCAGTGTCGCCAACCGCACCGGGTATAATATAGCCAACGCAGTCAACAAGGCGCACTTTTGCCTGAACGCCAGAGTCAAATTCAAGATTAATAGCATTATTTGGCACAAACTTTGGTTGCACAGTCATGATTGTCTTACCTGCACCAGATTGTGGCAATTCATCAATAATGCGTTGTTTTTCGTGTTTGTCTTTGACTTTTGAAAGGATAAGCTCCTGAACGAACTTTCTTATAAAAGTGGATTTACCAGTACGAACTGGGCCAACCACACCCAAATAGATATCCCCGCCCGTACGTTTGGCAATATCATCATAAATTTCAAACGATTCCATAATAACCTCCGAAAGTTTGATTGCTAAACTATATGAGTGTGATTTTATTTTTATAACAAATTGCAAAAGAAAGATGCGAGCTTCCGCCCGCATCGATTTTCCTTAAGAAATATTATTTCAAATAAAGTACCTGCAATTTCTAATTGAAACTAATATTTAATCTTTATCTTTTTCATTATTTGGTATTCCACAATATTTTTTAGTCAATGTTTCAAATATGTTTTTAAATTGAATGTTTTTATCCACTTTTTCCAATTCAACACCACAACCTTTATACTTATTGATATTTTCAAGCACGAATGTAAGAATATCTTTTGATTCCAAAGAAATGATATCTACTCCATGCGAAGTAAGCAATTTGTTTGATTCATTTTCTTTTAGGTTGTAAAATACATCTATATTATTTTTATTTTCTATAGTAATTCGTTGAGGTATTGATATATCTTCTTCAGGTATAGGTAATTCAATCCCTGTATAACATTTCACTTCCTGAAGGCACATATTTATTGCATTTTCTTCATTTGCACCAACACCACAGGCATGTCCCCAAGATCGTTCATTGTTATCAAAGAAAAGATAATTTGTCTTTGCAGAATAAGTTTCTTGATTCATAAAATTATCAATACTCAATTCTATGAATATTTCTTGTTCATCAATTTTTAATTTGTAATGTTTATAGCCATAATCATAATGTAACATATTTTTACTCCATTTTTATAATAATATACACTATTTATTTCAATTCAACTTTAAACCAATAATTTTCTCGTTGCATTTAAAATTTTATTACATTTCTAAATCTGTAAACATTATTCCTGATAATTTACCATCTTTTAATTGTGTGTAAGCATTATGAAAGAATTTATATGTTACATTTTTATCATTAATTTCACCTATTTGCAAAATCTTTTTAACATTATCATATGCAATACGATCAGTTTTAAATTCAATATAGCTTCCCGTTCCTTGACTAAGTTCATCAGTAGTATTAAGTTTTAAAACTGCTCTCTTAATATTATCTGGTAATTTTAGTTTAACTATATCAATTTCATCAATTTTCATTTCACCATCAAAAGAGGCTACTCTTTTTGTCTCATCATCTATATTAAAATTAAAAAAACGATCTTGTAGATATAATGAAAAAGTTCCTCCACCATTAAGAGTTAACAACAAAATTTCATCATCGACCTTCTTAATATAAATTTCAATAGATTGATACGCTTCAAGAATTTTTTTATCTGTTATTTCTTCAATTTTAAATTTGTATTTTTTATATTCTCTTTCCATAATAAAATTTGTTCAGTATACTATAAAAATTAATTTTTTTCAATAAAATTTTCTAATTCAGAAAACCTATAGTAAATGTTGTCATCAAACGATCCCCATTTTGCATAGTTGTTAACTGTTCCACCATCATCTGATATTTCAAGAGCAAGTAAAATATATGGATAAAACATTGATAGTGGCAAAGGTAAAACTTTACCTTCAGGATACATTGATGGATTTATACATCTACAATTTTTATTTAATACTTCAACATCATTGATAAGATAGAATTTTGTATTTTCGGACTTTATTAATCCTTCTGTCAAAACATCTATCTTATCAGATATATCATTACGATTAAATCCATACAATAATTCTTTAAATTTTTTCTTATCTATTAACTCAGCTTTATACTCTTCAGTTAATAATTTATTTACACTTTTATAATCCATTTTTTTGATCATAATTACTCCCTT
>CAKJZE010000015.1 GCA_918285425.1 Clostridiales bacterium | reverse complement strand
TAATTATAGATTGCTTTGGGAAATGACTATGGGAAAGACAAAAAGGAACTTAATAATTATATTTTCAATTATCGGCATACTTGTTGTGTTGATGATTGTTTTTGGCACGCTTTTTAATGTTCGCACTATTAATGTTGAAGTGATTGAAAGTGGATCACATGTTGAAGCCTATACTCTTGACAAAGATGAGATTATTAAAAAATCTGGCATCAAAGCAGGGGAAAATATTGTTTTCAGAAACTTTGGTACTGCAAAAGATAAGCTTGAAAAAGAGTATTCTTATGGTGAGTTCAAAATAGTTCGCACATTTCCAAGCACTGTGACAATCTATGTCTATGAAAGAAAACCTGTGTTTAAAATCCTTAACAGTGAGGGGTTTTATGAAATTTATGATGAAGGGCTGAAATGTGTTGATGTGCAAGCTCCTGCAAATTTGGCTGACTTTGGGCTGGATAAATTGCCAACACTTTCTGGCATTTCACTTGACCTTTGTGGTGAGGTGGGACTGTTTTTAAACAATAATAAATTGGGTGAAAAACTAACCGCAATCATAGATGGTATCTATGGTGCAGGTGGAACAGACATCAATGTTATGTCAGACATAATATTGGGGTATGATGATGTAAATAAATTTGAAACTGTAACTTTAAAATGGCGTGCAACGCAAGAGGGAAAAGACAATGCTGGAACATTTATTATCCAAGGAAGTTCTTACGTAAAAGAAAAAATTGCCTATGCTGTTTATGTGTATTTAAGCCAAATCAGCCAAGACTCTTTCTATGTGACAAAGCTTGATCAGGTTAAGTTGACTGTGCTTCGCAATTTCAATCCAAATGATCAAACTACTAGGGTTGTTATTGTATCTCCTGAAAGGCAGTAGCGAAAATACATGGTTAATTTGTGAAAATATGGCTTAAAACCCATAAAATATGCAAAATTTATTTAAATTTTATTAATAATTAATTGCGGTTTGTTTGACAACCGCTTTTTATTTGCTGTATAATCTTTGTATTAAAGTAATTTACAAAGGCATTTTATGCTTTAAAAGGAAATTAAAATGTTAAGAAATGATGTTGCAATTTTAGATGTTGGGTCTTCCTCTTTAACAGTTATGGTGGGCACAAGAGGGGTTAACAACACTTTTAACATTAAAGCTAAAGGTGAGGCGGACTATGCCGGTTTCCAAAATGGTGAATTTCTTGAGCCAAAAGATGTTAAAATGGCAGTTGGCTTGGCACTTTCCAATGCCGAGATTGAATATGGTGGCAAGATTGATGAAATCTTTGTTGGTGTTCCAAGCGAGTTTGTTTCAGCTGTCACCAAAGATATAGCTGTCAATTTTAACCGCAGAAGAAAGATTACCGACAATGAAATTAAGGCTCTTTATAAAAGTGGCAATACGTTTAAAAATAATGCTGCTCATACATGCATAAATCAAAGTCCAGTGTTCTTTACTTTGGACGATGGAAGAAGAGTTATAAACCCAAAGGGCAATATGTCAAGCAATTTGCGTGGTTTTGTGTCTTATATCCTTGCAGAAAACAATTTTATAGACTTTTTTGAGAATATACTTGGTTCATTTTCAGTTAAGTGCAAAGGTTTTATTTCTGCCGCACTTGCAGAGATGCTTTATTTATTTGAGCCTTCAGTGCGTGACAGGTATGCGTTGCTTGTTGACTGTGGCTATATCACTACATCAGTTATGCTGGGTCGTGGTGATGCATTGCTCTTTCTTTCAAGCTTCTCTGTTGGGGGTGGCTATATAACTGGGGATTTGGCAGAATGTCTTAAAATTTCTTTTTCAGAGGCTGAAAGCCTTAAACGTAAAGTGGTTTTAAGCTGGGACGCCAAGGAAAATGATACATATGATGTCGCAGGAAGAGAGTATATTTCGCCATATTCAGCTATTGCAACAAATCAAATTGTTGAAGACAGGGTGACAATGATTGCAAACTATATCACAAAAAGTTTGTCACTTTGCAAGTATGAGTTTCCAGAATATATACCAGTTTATGTAACTGGTGGTGGACTGAACTATTTAAAGGGTGCGAAAGATGTGCTTTCACGTAAACTTGGAAGAAAAGTTGAGTTTATTGGCCCAAATCTGCCACATGTCACCAGACCTGACTATTCGTCAGAAATTGGACTGCTCAATACTGCACTTTGCTTTGAAGAAGGGGAAAACTATATAGTTTACAGATAGTAAATTCATGAGAAAAGGAGAATAATTATGGATTACAATAACATAAGTCCGGTATGTAAAATTTTAGTCATTGGTGTGGGCGGTGGCGGTAACAACGCGGTCAACCGTATGATTGCTGCAAACATTAAGAGTGCTAACTTTATGGCTGTCAACACAGATAAACAAGCTCTTATGATGAGCAATGCTACCACACAAATTCAAATTGGTGAGAAGCTTACACGTGGTCTTGGTGCGGGTGCTGATCCAGAGATGGGAAGAAAAGCCGCAGAAGAGAGCCGTGCAGAAATTGCAGAAAAACTTAAGGGAAGCGACCTTGTGTTTATCACTGCTGGTATGGGTGGTGGAACAGGTACAGGTGCAGCACCAGTTATTGCAAGCATAGCAAAAGAAATGGGTATTTTGACAATAGCCGTTGTTACAAAGCCATTTGGATTTGAAGGAAAGACAAGGGCACAAAATGCTGAACTTGGTATCAAAAATCTTTCAAAATGTGTGGATACTTTGGTGGTTATTCCAAACGACAGGCTTTGGCAAGTTGTTCCAAAGGGAACACCTATTGTTGATGCATTTAAGTATGCTGATGACGTTTTGCGTCAGGGTATTCAGGGAATTTCTGATCTTATTGCGACTCCATCACTTATCAATCTTGACTTTGCTGATGTTCGAACAGTTATGAAAAATCGTGGCCTTGCACACATGGGTATTGGTGAAGGCAAAGGTGACAGACGTCATATTGAAGCTGTTAAACAAGCTGTTGCAAGTCCACTTCTTGAAACCACTATTGAGGGCGCAACTGCTGTGATTATCAATGTTACTGGTGGATTTGACCTTACACTTGATGAAATCAATGAAGCAGTGCTTTTGGTTAAAGAAGTTGTTGATCCATCTGCAAATATCATATTTGGTGCAACTATTGATGAGAATTATAATGAAAGAATTATGATAACTGTTATTGCAACTGGCTTTCAAAACAGTGCTTTTGAAAATATGCTTGGTGAGCAGGAGGAAAAACCAGAGCCACCAAAACAAACAGTGTCTGGCGGTTTTGATCGCGCACGATTTGCAGAATTTTTGGCAGGCAAACCAGTATTTAGCCAAGCTGAAAGTAAATCAGTTGGAATAAAACTTTTTGGTGATGAAGAAGTTGCACAAAATAAAGATGAGGTTGCTGCAGAGCCTGAAAAAGTTGAAGAACCACAAATTTCACAGCAAGAACCTGCACAGCCAGAAAAGACGGCGGAAACAAAATCAGAATCAGAGTCTTTCAGCTCACGCTTGAAAATTGATAATGATGATTTGTTGCCTCCTTTCTTAAGAAGAAATAAGTAAAAAATGAAATTTCATGACTGCCAAATTTGGCAGTCATGATTGATTTTTATAACATTTATAAGGAATATTATATGGCTGACATTAAGATTAGAAAGGTAAGACCAGAAGATGCAAGACAATACGTAGAATTAGTTGATTATGTATGGCGTGACGCCTATAACCATATTTTTCCGGAAGACGTATTTGTTAGACGAGAGAATAAAACAGAAGAAAAAATAGAAAACTTTGATAAAAAATGGTACAACGATGATACACAGGTTGTTTATGTTGCTGAAGATAATGGCAAAATCGTTGGAGTTATGTGCGGAAGAATAATTTCTGCATATTCTCACTTTGCTGATAAAAATTTTGCAGATCTGGAGCAACTGTATATTCTGCCAAATTATCAGGGACAAGGGATTGCAAATAAACTAAAAAATATTTTTATTGATTGGGCGCAAAATCATAATGCAAAAAAATATGTGATTGGTGTTTTAAAAGACAATCTTAAAGCTCGAAAAGTTTATGAAAAATGGGGTGGCAAACTGTCTGAGTATACATCTCCATTTAAAGTTGCAGGGTTTGAAAGTGATGAAGTTTTTTACACTTATGAAATTGAGCCAGAAAAGACGAAGTAATTATATTCATAAAGTTGCAAACAAAATCAACATTATAGTTATAAATAGTGTTGATTTTTTTATTTTCTGTCATTTTTTTTGCAAGATTTTTGGGTATGTATCCAGTAAAATATGGGTATGGAAGTTTATATTGAATATGTCATTATTGACAACCTTATCATTGATATGCTTGTGCTTTTGTGCATTAAGGCTACGCTAAAACTTAACACAAAGTTTTGGAAAATATTTTTGGCTGCAATTATTGGCACAATCTTTGCCTGTTTGATGCCAATTTTATCATTATCAGAACTTGCTTTAATTCCAATCAAGCTTGCACTCGGGGTGGCAATGGTGCTTGTTTTGGCCAAATACAGTACTTTTAAAGAATTTTTGTTTGCGTATTTGCTGTTGGTTTTATATACCATGTTGCTTGTGGGTGCCTGCATCGTCACTCTTATGCTTTTTGGTACAGACATTGACGAGCTGAAAGCGGGTTATAGCACAGAATTTCCGGTTGGAATTGTTATTTTGATGGTTGCACTTTATGTTGCTATTGTTGTCAGTATTGCAAAATACCTTGGAAGGAAAAGGAATATTTCATCATATGTGAAAAGTGTGACACTGAAAATAGGTGACAAATTACTGAATATTAATGGCTTTGTGGACACAGGAAACAATCTTATTGACCCAAAAAGTGGGTTGCCGGTGGTGATTTTATCTCTTTCTTGCTTGGAAAGGTTTTTTACAAGCACTGAAATTGAAAACTTGATGATTTCTGCAAACAAAACAAAAAACAGTACATTTAAAGGTGTGCGTATTTTGAAATATGGTACTGTCGGTGGTGATGAAAGGCAGATGATTGTATTTGAAGCAGACGGATTATGCATAAATGATCAGACGTGTGAATATAAAACTAATAAATTTTTGGTGGGGGTAACTTACAAAAAGTTTAATGATGCCATAAAGTATGACATGCTTTTAAACCCATCAATTTTATGAGGTGTGTATGTTTAAGTTTTTAAAAGTTTTTCTTGCTAAATTGAAAAGTAAACTGACTGTTGAGAATAATGATGTGTTTTATATATGTACGGGAGGGGAAACATTGCCAGAAAAGCTTTCTGCTGATGCAGAACAAGCACTTGCCACAAAACTTGCGGGTGGGGACATCTCGGCAAGGGAAGAGCTCATTAAGCGTAATCTTCGTCTTGTTGTTTATACTGCCCAAAAGTTTGAAAATACCGGGGTTCCCACAGAAGACCTTATAAGCATTGGAACGATTGGACTTATTAAGGCGGTTTCATCTTTTGATGGAAGCAAGAAGATTAAAATGGCAACCTATGCAAGCCGATGCATTGAAAATGAAATTTTGATGCATCTGCGAAAAACAACAAAGCAGAAAAAAGAAGTTTCTTTGGAAGAACCAATAAATACCGATAGTGATGGCAACGAATTGACAATTTCTGACGTGCTTGGAACAGAGGGTGACATTGTCTGCAAAGACATTGAAAGTCAGGTGGAAAAAGATGTTCTTAAAATTGCCATTGATCTTTTACCAGAACGCGAAAAAGTTATTATGGACATGCGCTATGGGCTTTCAAAGGGTGTGGAGATGACGCAAAAAGAAGTTGCTGATAAACTTGAAATTTCACAAAGCTATATCAGTCGTCTTGAAAAGAAAATCCTTGAGAAACTTAAAGCAGAAATTCAAAAATTGGCATAAAGTCGAAATTTACTCTTGAAATTGATTTTAGGATAATGTATAATAAATGCAGAAGACAGAGGACTTACTTATGGAAAAAGGTTTAGATGCTTTATTTGACTTAACTTATGATTATGACATTTCACTTTTTAACAAAGATCACAGATACCAAACTCTGAAACAAGATCATGATTTTGTGGTTTGCTATACAAGATTTTTATGCCTCAAAACAAAATACATCAAAAGTTTTTCAGATAAATTTATTCAGTCAAATTCAAACTTTTTTAACGTAAGCGAAGATGCATGGCACCTTTATATTGACGACGGTGACCATGTTGCCATTTTGCAAGCTGCAACTGATGAGGCATTTAACAACGTTAGAGAGCAGATTGTAAAGCTGGCACAAAATGGCAATTTAAAAGCGCTTGCATTTTGCTTAAAGTGTGATAAAAATGCCATCAATAACATTGTATTTGACAAACAAATAAATGCCATAAAAAACAAACAAACAAAAACTCCAGAGGAGTGGGAAGTGTTGGCTATGTCTCATTATTTCGACTGCCTTGATGTTCGATTTGACAATATGGGTCAACTGTTTGATAAAATTTGGATAGCTTCCAAACGAAACTATGTTGCTTGTGAAACTCAAAATCAACATGTTTATGAAGAAACAATGCGTGAAATGCTCTTTTTTGCAAGAAAACTTTATGAAAGTGAATTTGCACAGAACTATCAAAAGGCCATGTTGGGATATTATATACAAAGTTTTTATGGTGAAGACAAATTGAAAAATATTGCTGACTATTTAAGACTTGTTAAGGGTGGTTATGATTTTATTATTGAAAATGATGTGTTTAGTGCGTACAGTGATAATAAGTTATACACCGCAAAGGACTTTCAAAAAACAGCTTTAAATTCTAAAAGTTTGAACAATTATAACTATGGTGACAAGAAAAAATACTCACTTGATGAGGCATTTAAAATTTTTGCAGGAATGTTCAATGAATATGATGTAAAAAAAGTTGATGATATTTATAATAACCTGGCATACGCATTTGTTTTGTTACATTCAGAAGATAATTTTGTGACGCATGATAAAAAGGAAATTGAAAAAGGGTATAACATACTGGGTCAGATTGCAAAAAGAAAGCTTTATGGTGATGATGATAAACAACAAGGATTATCAAATAATTTGGAAACAGCTTTAGAAATGCAGTAAAAATTCGCAAGAGTAATCTTGCGAATTTTTATTAACTTAATTTTTTATTGGTCATTGTGACAGTTGGCACAGCATTTTTATTGCGTCTTTTTCAAGACGGGACACTTGTGCTTGTGAGATACCTATTTCTTCAGAAATCTCTGTTTGTGTTTTTCCTATAAAATAGCGCATGTTTAGAATTTGTCTTTCACGTGGATTTAAAGACTCTATGGCTTGTTTAAGGGCTGTTTGCTCAATAAGTCTATCTTCGCTTGTGGGATCTTTAATTTGGTCTAAAACAAGCAAATTTCCGTCCTCATCATTATAAGCACTTTCATATATTGAGATTGGATCAGATATTGCATCAAGTGCCATTGCCACCTCTTGAACAGGAATATTCAAATTGTGCGCTATGTCATCGACTGTTGGCTCATCAATCATGGTTCTTTGCAGTGATTCTCTGGCAGTGAGGGCTTTGTATGCTGTGTCACGAAGGCTGCGAGTTACTTTAAGACTGCTGCTGTCACGAAGGAAACGCCGTATTTCCCCGATAATCATTGGCACGGCATAGGTTGAAAAGCGAACACCAACTGAAAGATCAAAGTTATCCATAGCTTTAATAAGTCCAATAATTCCAACTTGGAACACGTCGTCAATATTGCTTTTTGTAGTGCTGAATCTGCCACAGATGGAAAGTACAAGCCTCATGTTGTACATTACAAATTTATCTCTTGCATTGTTGTCGCCTTGCTTTATCTGTTTTAAAAGAGATATAAGCTGATCATTTGTTGCTCTTGGAAGAGATGAGGTATCTATTCCACATATCAGAACTTTGTTAACCATTTGTCCTCCTTTGCATCATAGTGTTTGGGCTAAATAGCTGTTTTTATACTCGCAGAGGACAAAATTTGTGTAAAATATATAATATCTTGCAGATTTGAGCATAAAATATGGTATGGAAATTTCTTTTTCGCTGATCAAAAGTAAAGATGTTGTCAATGTCTATGATGGTAAGCGTCTTGGTAGAGCCATTGATATCGTTTTTGACGCTGGCTCTGGCAAGGTGCTTGGCATAGTCCTTCCTGCAATAAAAAAACTCTTTAAGAAAAATGAGGATATTTTTGTCCCTATTGAGTTTCTTAAAAAAATAGGGGAAGATGTTATTTTGGTAAAACTGTCACCAGATTCCCCTGAACAACACGCGTCTCAAAATACCGAGCAAATGCGTCTTAATAAAACATATGCAAGATACAGACGTGTGCCAAAAAAAGAAATTTAAAAAACATATGTATTTTCTTGCAGACCGCAATATTTTGTGTTATACTTGTGATATAGTACACAAGGGGTAGCGAAATATGAAATGTATTTATTGTGGTAATGAAGAAAGTAAAGTTATAGACAGCCGAAGTGCAGATGAGACAAACAGCATAAGACGCAGACGTGAATGTCTTGGTTGTGGCAGGCGCTTTACGACATATGAGACTATTGAAACAACCCCAATTTTGGTTATTAAAAGCAATGGCGAAAGAGAACCTTTTAACACTTCAAAAGTGAAAAGTGGAATCATTAAAGCTTGTGAAAAACGCCCAGTTTCCATGCATGATATTGACTCTTTGGTTGCAGATATAGAGATGAAAGTGCACAACAGCTTGGAAGAAGAGGTCTCTTCAAAGAAAATTGGTGAATACGTTATGGAAGGGTTGAAAACGCTTGATGAAGTTTCTTATGTAAGATTTGCAAGTGTTTACAAAAAGTTCAGCGATATTTCAACTTTCTTTGAATTTATAAATGACTATGAGAAATTTTTGGATAAAAAACCTATTAAAAAATAATATGATACAAAGAACACCAACTTGGTGTTCTTTTTTTTGTTGTTTTTTAATATATTTTTATATGGAAAATCAGTTTTTACTTAAAGATTGCGCTAAGGAAGAAATGTGTGTCGTTTACCGCACAGAGTGTCAAGATATAAAGAAGCAAAAAAGGCTGTGTGAGCTTGGGCTTGTTGGTGGCGAAAAAATTAAATATATCAAAAAAAATAAAGATGGCAGTGGGCTGATTGTACTGCGTGGTGCAGTTTTTTCTGTTGACAATACACTTGCAAGCAGTATTGTGGTTTTAAGGGGAAATTTATGCAAAAAGTAATTTTAGTGGGCAATCCTAACACAGGTAAGACCACGCTTTTTAATACACTGACGCACTCAAATCAGCATGCGGGGAATTGGCATGGGGTGACCGTTGATGTTAAATCTAAATCATTTCAATATCACAAATATCAATTTGAACTTTGTGATCTTCCAGGTATTTATTCGCTTGGTGCATATTCATCAGAAGAAAAGGTTGCGGTGGATTTTATTGAAGCAAATAAAAATGCAGTTTTCGTTTGCATACTTGACGCTAACAACCTCGCAAGAAATTTATTTTTAGCTCTTGAATTAAAAGATAAGGTCAAAAATCTTATACTTGCTGTCAACATGGCAAAAGAGATTAAGTCTTTTGATGAAAATGCGTTGCAACAGGCTGTTGGTGTATGCGCTGTTGGCATAGATGCACGAAGTGGAAGATCGGTGAAAAGACTGAAAGAAGCAATATGTGAGCAGTGCAAATTGACTAAAGAGAGTTGCGTGACAAAACAAACAGTTGAAGAAAGCAGTTTTGATATTACACAGTTTGAAAGAAAATGCAAGAGCAGATTTGCGCAAGTTGACAAAATTTTATTAGATTGCAAATATAGAACAAAAAGGCCGCTTGGTGCAAGTTTGCTTGATAAAATTTTTCTGCACAAAGTATGGGGATTGTTTTTGTTTGCCTGCGTTATGGCGGCGGTGTTTTTTATAACATTTGGGCCACTTGGAAGTTTTTTGTCTGATAAAATATGTGGGGGTTTTGGCTGGCTTTTAAACTGTTTGTTGTCTTGGCTTAAAACAATAATACATAATCAATTTTTGTTGGACTTTATCCAAAAGGGGATTTTGCAAGGTGTGCTTACAATTCTTGGATTTATGCCACAGATCATATTGCTCTTTATGTGCCTTAATTTTTTGGAAGACGTTGGTTATTTGTCACGTGTGGCATATCTGTTTGATCCATATTTCAAAAAACTTGGACTGACTGGCAGAAGCGTGTTCAGTTTAATTATGGGTTTTGGTTGTACAACGACAGCAGTAATCACCACAAGAAATCTTGACAGCAAAAAATTAAGGGAAAGAACTGCTCTTTATCTTCCATTTTTCAGTTGCAGTGCAAAACTGCCAATCTATGCGCTGATTTGCTCTGCATTTTTTGTCAGGTTCAAAGCACTTGTTGTGTTTGCACTTTATATGACAGGTGTGCTTTTGATGATGCTTGTTGCATGCATTGTTCAAAAGTCGTCTAAAGATAATGGTAAAGAGATTTTTATGCTTGAAATGCCAAAAATTCGCTTTCCGAGCGTTCGAAAGGTGATAAAAGATGCACTTTCAAGTGCAAAAGACTTTTTTGTGCGTGTGGGTGGAATTTTGCTTATTTCAAGCATGGTGATTTATCTGCTTTATAACTTTAATTTCAAATTACAGTATATGGGTGGCGACAATGGCGGTAACAGTATAATTGGAAGCATTGCGAAAATACTTTCGCCAATATTTGCTCCGCTTGGGTTTGGCAGTCAGGGGGCGGTAATAGCTTTGATTTCTGGGATTATTGCCAAAGAAATGGTTGTGTCAAGTCTTGCAATAGTCAACGGGGTGGAGGCAGGACTTCTTGCAAACTCGCTTGCAAATTCAAGTTCCCCAGTGCACTTCACAACGCTTTCTGCACTCAGTTTTCTGTTGTTTGTTCTGATTTATACTCCGTGCGTGTCTGCCTGTGCGTCAATTCGAAAAGAGGTTGGTCGAAAGGTAATGATAAAGTCAATTATCTTGCAGTATTCACTTGCTTATGTGGTCAGTTTGGCATTTTATAACACAATAAACTTTGCCATTTGTGAAAATTGGGGATTTTTTACACTTTGTTTGATATTGATTGCACTTTTTGTAATTTGTGTGGTAAAATATCTAAAGAAAAGAACAATAGTTCAAAACACAAATGTCTGCAATGGTTGTCAAAGGCTTTGCAGACAGAGGGAGAAAGATTATGGAAATGCTTACACATCAGGGTGCAGACATCAAGGTTGCCAAACTTCTTGCAAATAAGTTTCCAAAGATGAGTTATGCTTGCATACAAAAACTCATCAGGCTGAAAGACATAAAGGTCAACGGGCAAAGGATAAACAGCAACGTGGTTATTCATGACGGTGACGAGCTTTATGTTTACGCCACCAAAGAGATGATTGACGGTATAGTGCTGAAGCCGGCTGTGGTTTATGAAGATGACAACATTATTGTTTGCGATAAACCAGTAGGCATTGAGGTTGAAAGTGACAAATATAACGACTTGACACTTTCAGTTAACAGCTATTTAAAGCAAAAAGGGCAGATGGCAAGTCCAGTGCATCGCATTGACCGAAACACGCGTGGACTTGTGGTGTTTGCAAAAAATAAAGATGCATATGAAGAACTGCTTGATGCGTTTAAGCGAAGAACTATTGATAAATTTTATCTTGCAATGGTGGTTGGCAGACCGCTTAAAGATGAAGATCACCTTTATGCATATCTTTACAAAGATCCGATTGCATCTTATGTGAAGATCAGCGATGATCCAATGCCAGGGTATGAACCAATCGAAACCAAGTATAAGGTCGTTCAGCGTTTTGAAGGTAAGACCATGCTTGAAGTTGAACTTATCACTGGAAAAACTCATCAAATCAGGGCGCACCTTGCACATATTGGGCATCCACTTGTTGGTGATGGAAAGTATGGCAACAATCAAGTCAATAAAGGGTTTGAGGCGGACAGCCAGGCACTTATTGCAAACAAAATCTGTTTCCGCTTTAAGCCAAATCAAAAGTTATATTATTTGAATGATAAGGTCATCAAAATTTAATTTAAGGCGTGATAATAACGCACTAAGTGCAGAAACTGCAAAAGTTCCACACACTCATTTATAGAAATAAAATCGTGCGTGGAACTTTTTTGTTTCTTTCTTATTGCATTATTCTGACGCCTTAAATAGATTTAATATGCGGCTGCATGAAATATTTTATAAGTGCCTTGTTTGCATCTGCAATTTGCCTTAAATTCATATTTATACAATTTGTAATTGTATCTAGCATTAACTTGACAAATTTACATGGGTAACATAAAATATATTTAGTGTAAAATAAAGGTGATTATTAAATGGATTTATTAGAAGAAATTGTTAAATGTTCAGATGATGAAGTTGATGGAATAATAAAAAAAGCAATAGAAGAAGCTGATAAAAATGCGAACAAGGTTGAGCATATAGGAATGTATCAAGATGAAAACTTTATTTTTAAAGGCTTTATTCCACTTAAATCAAAAATAAAGTATATGATTTCCGCTCCTGAATCATATAGCATGGAAACTACTGATTTTATATTTGAATTTGCACATTTCATACGAGATTATAATTTAAATTCTAAACAAAAATTAGTATATGGTCTTGAGCCTTTTATCAATAAGTATTTTGGACATGGTGTTGTAGACAAAGCTGGTAGAGAAAAAGTATTCAATCAACTTGCATGGCAAAATTCACAAACTGATGATGAATTTTTTGAATTGTTAGAAAAAAATAAAATTGGAGATTTAAAAGAAAAATCTGTGGCACAATGTACTGAAAGAGCAGCTGTTGCGCAACAAATTTTAAGTTTATTTGGAATCGAAAGTTATTACTGTTTTGGATGCGTTGATATAAATGGAAATCAAGAAGGACATAGTTACAATATCACAAAAGGAAAAAATGGGAATTATATACTGTTAGATTATAGTGTGCCTGTAAAAACTACAAGCATAAATGGAGTTGGATTAGCTCCATTTATGGGTAATATGACGGAAGAAGAATTTAAAGTTTTTGTAAATCATAGTAAAGATAAAGGTAAAATTGTACAATTTGATGATTATGAAATTTGTGATAATGAAATTACAAAGAAAAGTTCCAAAAGAAAGTATGTTGTTGGTGAATTTGAAATAATGTCAGAAGATAATATCAATCAATAGTTGTTATGTACTTCACTTGCAATAATGTTCATAAATAATAGAATAAATCCTCCTCGTTTCGCAGATACTATGCGAAAAGGAGGCTTTTTTATATGTCTGTAAGTTTATGGATACTTTCGGCTCTTGTGATACTTGTTATGTGCGGCGCAGGGCAGAGGATTTTGGATCAGATGCGTCTTAACGATAAGCAGGCGCTTTTGATTTTGCTTGCAATTATTGTGGGGATTTTGATTCCGCCAATTTATATTGGAAGATACTTTTGTTTCAGTATTGGTGGATTCTTGATTCCCTTTTTGCTTTGCGTTTATATGCTTATTTCTGCAGGTTGGAGCAGGGATTTACTTCGTGCAACCATTGGCACAATTTTGGTTGGTGGAATAATCTATGGTTTGGAGTGGATAATGCCAGCAACAACCCCTGAAGACATAATTATTGACCCAATGTATGTCTATGGCGTTGTTGCGGGTATTGTGGCATATATTCTTGGGCGAAGCAGAAGAAATGCCTTTGTCAGCTGTGTGCTTGGAATATCGCTTGCAATGACAGTGCAGTTTATTGTAAACATGGCACTTGGAACTCCAACAGTTCTTGGACTTGGTGTTGGTGGAGCATTTGGAACAATCGTTGTTTCAAGCGTGATTTCAGTTGCACTTTGTGAGTTTATGGGGCGTGCTTTTGAAACAGCAAAGAAAGATGAGGGGGCAAAGAAATTTAATTTTGAAACGCATACATACGACAGCGAGAAGAATGGCAAGCTGAAAGCAGATGGATCACGTGCAATTAAAGAAAATGATAAAGATGGCAAGACGGTGACAACTTCTGACAGCAAACTTGTATCTGGCAAAAAGGCAAAAGCAGGGGGAACAAGATAATGAAAAGGTTTATTAAAATTTTATGTGTTTGTTTGGCTGTTTTTATGGGTACTATGTGTGGCGTAACAACCAATTTATCTAAAGTTCGTGGCCGTGTTAGCCTTGGTGGGGCAGAAAGTAATACAAATAATAATTCAAGTTATTATACAATTACAGACTGGGCGGATTCAGACAGAGTGGTGCTTTTAAAAGGTGAAGGCATAAATGTTGATGACGAATATTTAAGCGAAGAAAATGAACTTTGGCGCATTGTTGAAGTTGATAATAAAACAAAGAAAGGTAAGGCAGAATATATCGGTAAAGAACAGTTGCCAAAGTATGACGTTAAGAGAAAAGTAAATGCACCAGTGGCAGAGGCAGCCAGCAGAAAAAAAGTGGGAATTTATCATACCCACAATGACGAAAGTTATTATAATCCTGACGGCACCGACAGTGTTTATGGCAAAGGCGGTATTCATGATGTTGGAAAAAGCTTTGTGAATAACCTTGAAAGTTTGGGATTTGATGTTGTTTATCGTGAAGATTTACATTTGCCACATAACAGCGGGGCTTATACACGAAGCCAAGTGACAGCGTCTGCAATTCTTGACACGGGCAACATTGATGCACTTTTTGATGTTCACCGCGACAGCACACCAAGAAGCTATTATGTGACGACTGTTGATGGAACGCAGATGTCTAAAGTGCGTATGGTGGTTGGCAGTGCAAACACCAATTTTGCGGAAAACAAAGAGTTTGCCTATGCGATAAAATCGTATGCAGATCAAGTCTATCCTGGTCTGATTAAAGATATTTATATGGGCAGGGGAAACTATAATCAGCAACTGCTTTCTCGTGGTATGCTTTTTGAGTTCGGCAGTGAAAATGTGGAAAAAGAGCTGTGCCAAAGAAGTACTCAGCCTCTTTCAAAAGTGCTTGACGTTGTGATGTATGGCACAAGCGGGGCAAGCCTGAGGAGTGTTGCAGATGTTTCAGGAACTGGTGAAAGTGAAGATGCTGTTGTTACTGGTATTGTCAACAAATCATCAACAGCATCTGTCAGCTTTATTTGGATACTTCTTGGAAGCATAGCGTTCTATTTTGCTGTGCTGGGGATTGTCTGCATTTTCAGTAAGACTGCAAGGTATAAAGTTGGTCGCTTCTTTAAGGAACTGATACCTTTTAAAAGCAAAAAATAACACTTATGCTGTGTTAACTGCAAAAGAGTGACACACTCATTTACGAAAGTAAAATCATGCGTCACTCTTTTTTTGTTGTCTTGCCTAACTGCCATTTTTTGCTTTTAAATTTGTGAGCTGTAAACAAGATGTGAATTAAATGTTTAAATATCTCTTTTTATTTTCTTAAATGCTTTTTACAATTTGCTTGCAATGTTTCTTCTCAATAGTATATAATTGTTTTGCAAAAGGAGAAAGTTATGGCATCACTTCCAGTTGTTGCAATTGTGGGAAGACCAAATGTTGGAAAATCAACGCTTTTTAATCGCCTTGCGGGGAAGCGTATTTCTATTGTGCAAGATGAACCCGGTGTAACACGTGACAGAATCTATGCAAACGCAGAGTGGTGTGGACATAACTTTACCATCATTGACACTGGCGGTCTTGACCTTTCGAGTCAAGATGATATCGCAAAAAACATTGTAAAACAGGCGGATATCGCCATTGCTATGGCAGATGTAATACTTTATGTTGTTGACGTTAAAACTGGGCTTTTGCCACAAGATATTGAAGTTGCAGACCGCCTTCGCAGGGCAAAGAAACCTGTGATTTTGGCGTGCAACAAACTTGATAACTATAAAGAAGAAGAACTTTATCAATTCTATGAGTTGAACTTGGGACAGCCATTTGGTATTGCCGCCGCCCAAGGTCTTGGTGTTGGCGATGTTCTTGATGAGGTTGTAAAACACTTTGGTGAGCGAAAAGAAACTGATGATCCAGATGCCATAAAAATTGCAATCATTGGCAAGCCAAATGCTGGCAAATCCAGCCTTGTTAACCGTTTGGTTGGTGAGGAGCGTGTTATTGTCTCTAATATTGCGGGTACAACAAGGGATTCAATTGATGTTCCATTTACCTATAACAAGCAAAAGTTTGTTTTGATTGACACCGCAGGTATGCGCAGAAAACGCAGCATAGATGATGAAACTGTGGAAAGATACAGTATTTTCCGTACTATTGACAGTGTTAAGCGTGCTGACGTTGTTGTGGTTGTTATTGACTCGTCAGTGGAACTTTCAGAGCAAGATGTAAAGGTTTGTGCCCTTGCACACAATGAGGATAAACCAGTTGTTGTTTTGATGAATAAGTGGGATTTGATTGAAAAAGACAACAACACCATGCAAGAATTCAATAAAAAATTGGAAATTGACCTTGCATTTATGAACTATTTTAAACCAGTATATATGTCTGCACTTACTGGTAAGCGCGTTGATAAGCTTATGCCAGCAGTGTTGGAAGTGTTTGAAAATGCAAACAAAAAAATCACAACAGGACAACTCAATGACATTTTGCAAAACGCCTATTTGGTGACACCTCCAACATCTAAAAGTGGAAGAAAGTTAAAAATTTACTATGGAACACAGACGGGAACATGTCCGCCAACCTTTACGCTGTTTATTAATGATCAAGCGCTTGTTTCAGACAATTATTTAAGGTACCTTGAGAACTCTATACGTAAGGCTGTTGACTTTTCAGGTACGCCTATTAAAATCTTAACAAAGTCTAAAAGAGAGGAGGACTTATAATGGTTTGGTGGCATTTTATTGTAATCATTGCTGTTTCTTACATGATAGGTAATATCAGCATTTCACGTATAATTGCGAAGAAAAATAATAAGGATATCACAAAACTTGGAAGTGGTAATGCGGGGACTACAAACGTGCTGCGTAATCTTGGATTTTTGGCAGGGCTTATCAATCTTATACTTGATATTTTGAAGGGCTTTATTCCTGCATTTGTATTTTATAAAGTTTTTGGCAATAATTTGATATATCTTTATACTGCTGGACTTTCAGTTATGCTGGGGCATATCTTCCCAGTTGTCTTTGGATTTAGGGGTGGAAAAGGTATCGCAAGTATGCTGGGGGTATTCCTTGCTGCAGACCCTTGGGTGACACTTATTGTAATTGCTGTGGCCGCTGTTGCTTGGATATTGTTTAAGTATGGCAGTGTGGCAAGCTTTGTTTGCGTTACAGCATTAACTGTTATTGAGGGCATTAAAGCTAAAGAGCTTGCAAGCCCAGAAAACATTATCATTTCTATTATGCTTTTTGCAATATTCTGCTTGACATGGTTACTTCACAGAGGAAACATTGAAAGACTTTTGTGTGGCCGTGAAAGCAAGGTTGACCTTATTAAGTCTGTGCAAAAACAAATTAAGAAAAAAAGAGTTCAACAAGCCCTGGGCGAAGAAAACTCTGTTGTAAACGAAAATAGTAATATTAAAACAGAAACAAGTGTGAAATCTTTGCGTAAAAATAAAAAAGGAGAATAATTTATGAAAAATAAAGTTAGTGGTTTGTGTGTGATGATTGCTATTTTGGGCTATGTACTTGGTGTTGCTTGTTGTTTTACGCTTATATTGATACCACTTGCAGTCTATTGTTTCATAGGTGCAAAAAAGTATATGATGTTCTCTGAAATGAGTGATGCACAGATCTGTGCATTTAAACAGTCTTTAACAAATTGGGCAATTTTCTTCTCTATTGTTGGATTTCCAATAGGACTATTGTCAATTATTCCAGCGTTGATGGTAAGCAGCAATAATGTTGTTGTTTCAAGTGTAAATGAAGAGATTAAAACTGCACCAGAACAGCCAAAGGAAAAAGAGGAAGCTAAACCAGAAGAAGAAAATAAATCAAATGACCTTGAAACACTTGAAAAGCTTAAACATCTTCTTGATGAGGGACTTATAACTGAAGAAGAATATGAACGTGCAAAAAAAGATATTTTAGGGCAAATCTCACAAATATAAGTGTGTCAACTGCAAAGCCACAGGGAGTCACTTACGACAGTAAGCTCAACCACTGTGGCTTTTTGTTTCCTTCTTTTATTTGCAACATTTGCCCTAAAACAATGTTATGATGTTTCCACGTTTTTATGAAAAATTTTTATTTTTATGTTAAATATTGTAATTAATTTTTTCCTATGTTATAATGAACGTATAGCGAAAGAAAAGGAGATTTGATATGAAAGTTTTATTGTTTACGCATATTGCTGATATTGATGGTATGGGCTCGGCAATTTTAGCTAAAACTTTATTCGAACAAGTTGATGTTGTTTATTGCAATACATTTGATTTGGCTAAAAATATAAATGAGAATTTAAAAAGGATTAAAGATTATGATGAAGTGTTTGTCACAGATCTCAGCCCAGATGATGAAATTATAAATATTATTGAAAACAACAGTAAATTAAAAGAAAAGATTGAGGTTTTTGATCATCACCCAATAAAATTTTCTGGTGATATAAAAGAATATCCATATTTTAACATAAAAATTAAAGATGAAAACGGCAAATTTTGCTGTGGTACAAGTTTGTTTTTTGACTATTTAAAAGAGCAAGATCCTTTTGTTTTTTATGATGATATTGCAAAATTTGTTGAGCTTACAAGACAATATGATACTTGGGATTGGAAAACTGCAAATAATGGAAAAGAAAATCAAGAGGCAGAGGATTTAAATATATTATTCTTTAAATATGGCAAAGATGTATATGTTCAAAACTTTACTGAAAAATTTCAGTACTATTGTTGGGCAGATTATAGGAATGGCGAAAAGTTTTCATTTCTCACCGAAGACGAAAGAGAGTATATAAAACAGTATAGGCAAGAAAGAGATAAGCAAAGGAAAAAATATTTATTAGATATGCACATTGAATATATTGATGGAAATATGGTAGGTGTGATTGATGACATGACTGACGAGTATAAAAATGATATTCCAGATGTTTTAAGGGATCAGAATTCAGCACTTGATTATGTTGCAGAATATATATCAAAAAGAGGTACAATCTCACTTCGTAACATACAGCCAGATTTTGATGTGTCAAAGGTTGCAAAAAAGCTTGGTGGCGGTGGACATGAATTTGCGGCAAGTATGAAAGCAAATCAAGCAAATTTTGATTACTTTAAGATGACGGTTGACGAAGAAAAGAAAGAAAAATAATATTATAAATTTATTTATAAAAATTTGATGCAGACAAAAGCCTGCATCTTTTTATTGATTTTTTAAATTAAAATATTGACAAAATTAACACATAGTGCTAGACTTAAATTTAGTCATGGAATTAAGCAGAGTAAAAAAATATGATTTAAAATATTATTTGGTTATACTGCTTGTTTGTATAAGCACGGTTTTCTGCTCCGTGCTTTTCTTTATGCAAAATAAAAGTTATGGGTTAGACTTTCAAAGCATTATTGCAAAAAGTGTGGTAGAAGTCAAAGCGGCGACTGAAGATGTTGGTGAAAGTTTTGGAACAGCTGTATTTGTTGATGATGATGGTACGCTTATAACTAATTCACATGTTGTATCATATAAAAAACTTGGTGAATACAATGCTTTTGAAAATATAAGTATCAGAAAAAGGATCTTATGTTTAATATAAGGG
>CAKJZE010000014.1 GCA_918285425.1 Clostridiales bacterium | reverse complement strand
AGATTTAAGTACGTATGATGTTTTAAAAGAAGCAATGGCTTTTGGTAAAGGTATTCGTATTGCAAAAGGTGAAACAGAGGAAGTGATTTTTCAATTCATAGTTTCGCAAAATAACAACATAAAGCGCATTCAAAAAATTATTGAAAAGATGTGCGAGATGGGTGACAAGATTGATGACACATACAGGTCATTTCCATCTGCAAAAACTCTTGCAAAGCAGCCATTAAGTTGGTTTCAAAATCTTGGTGCTGGTTATCGTGATTTATTTTTATATGAAGCAGCAAAACTTTTGTCAGAGATTGATTTAAACGAAAAATCAAAACTTTCAAGCGAGCAGCTTTACAAGTGGCTTGTGTCAATTAAGGGGATTGGGCCAAAGGTCGCATCTTGTATAATGTTGTTTGGATTTCATCGTACAGAGTGTTTCCCTGTGGACACTTGGATGGAAAAAGTTTACAAAAAATACTTCTTCGCGGGGGAGATGACGCGCCCACAGATATCCGCGTTTTTGCAAGAAAAATTCGGTGTTATGTCTGGCATAGTACAGCAATATTTATTCAATTGGGCGATGCATAAAGGGGTGTAAATAATATAAAGTTTGGCAAGAAAAGTCTTGCCATTTTTTTGTGTTTGAAAAATCTTAAATTTGGGTATTGATATTATAATATAAACATGATATAATATATGCAGTGAGGTGAAATATGTTTGAAGCATTTGTAACACTCTTTTCTGAAGCTGATTGGGTGTTTTATGTGGTCTATGCAGTTGCACTTGCCTTGTTTATAATTAAAATGTACTTGCCTAAATATTGGATTTTAAATATTGCTGGCATTATTTTAACAATTGGTGCAATAACAGAACGTTGTGTAACTGGAGAAAATACTTCAAGACAAATCATATTTTACATTATTTATTCAATCTTATTGCTCATACTCATTTGTGCAGTTATAAGATTGGTAAGACAATTTATTCAAATAAATAAAACAAGAAAAATCATGGCAAAAGTAAAGGGGAATAACGTTCCTCTTACGCCAGAGGGTAACCCAGACTATTCATTTTTAAATGGAAAGGTTGGCATGGTTGTCACTGACCTGAAGCCTACTGGAAAGGTTGAAATTCAGGGTTCAATTTACGAGGTTTCCAGTATGAGTGACTATGTGCCGGCGGGAAGTATTGTAAAAGTTGTAAAAGTCATGGTTTCAAGAGTTTTTGTGGAAAAACAATAAGATTGCAAAAGATAAATTTTGTTGGAGGGAAAAATTATGTACGGATTTAATATACCATTTCAAAACATGGTTGCAGCTTTAAGTACTGGCTGGATAGTTGGACTTTCAGTTGCTGGCGCTGTGTTGCTTGCAGCAATAATAACTGTTTTGGTGCTTGTGCCGCTTCGTTTGTGGTTCAGGGCATTTGTGTCAGGGGCACACATACCTATGAGTAAACTTATCGGTATGAAGTTAAGAAAAGTTGATGTCAACAAAGTGGTTTTAACATATATTACAGCAAGAAAAGCTGGGCTTACACAAATCACTGTTGATGAGCTTGAAACACACTATATGGCAAATGGTGATGTGGAAAGAGTGGTTAAAGCACTTATTTCTGCACACTCTGCTAATATGGACTTATCAATACAGACTGCCAAGGCTATTGACCTTGCTGGTCGTGATGTCTATCAAGCTGTACGTAACAGCGTTGTACCAAAGATCATTGAGACTCCTGTTGTATCTGCCATGGCTAAAGATGGTGTAGAGCTGAAAGTTAAAGTTAAGGTTACAGTGATTTCAAACATGCACATGCAGATTTTTGGTGCGGGTGAAGAAACGATTATTGCCCGTGTTGGTGAGGGCGTAGTTACAACAATTGGATCTGCTGCATCTCATAAAATAGTTCTTGAAAATCCAGACCTTATTTCAAGCACTGTGCTGAATAAGGGGCTTGATACAGGAACTGCATTTGAAATTGTTTCTATTGATATTGCAGACATTGATGTTGGAAGGAATATTGGTGCAGAGCTTAATATTGCAAATGCAGAGGCAGAAAAGAGAATCGCACAAGCCAAAGCAGAGGAAAGAAAGAGCAATGCGCTTGCGACTGAAAATGAAATGAGAGCTAAAGTCCAAGAGATGAAAGCTATGGTTGTGCAAGCAGAAGCAGAAGTTCCAAAGGCTCTTGCAAAAGCTCTTAACAATGGTAAGATGGGTGTTATGGATTACTATAACATGAAGAACTTACAGGCTGATACTGCAATGCGTAAGGCACTTAGTGGTGAAACTGCAGAAGAAAGCTCAACACCAAACAACATGCCAACAAGCGGTTCAACAATAAGACCAAGACCAAGAATTTAAAATATTTATTGCCCCAAGGGATAGCTCTTGGGGATTATTATAATCAGAGGAGGAAACATGAAATTAATTGAGTGGATAATTATTATTGCTGTCATTATATTTGCTGTTTTTTCTGTGCTGGTTATAATTTTCAGAAAGAGGAAAAAGATTGAACAGAAAGATGAAAAGCCTGAAGGTAAAGTAGAGCCAGTCTATAAACCTAAAGAAGAAAAAAAAGAATCTGATGCAGCTGAAAAAGAAAAGCCTGATGATGAAAAAAAAGATGAAAATGTAGGTTTTAAAATAATAAAAAGACAGGAAGGCGTGAAAATTAATAAAAAGGCTCTTGATGCACAAAGCAGAAATCCGAGTGTGACCAAAGTGTTTGGAAAAGATGGAGAACTGGAGAAAAAGCAAAAAGAAGAAAAAGCGTTGCAAGAAAAAGTGGCTGCGGAGCAAGTAAATTCGAACAAAAAAATAGAGCCATTTTTCCCAAGAGATTATGAATATGATGAAGTTAATACTGATGATATGTTTAAAATAGTTACACCTGATGGCCAACCTGTAAGGACTCCAGAGATAAAAAACAGAAGTGATTTTGCATCTCACTTAAATGTTTCAGAAGATGGTAACTTAAGTGGTGTTGTTGGTATTGGTCTGGACAAGGCGTTAAATTCTGCCCAAAGTCAACTTAAAGAAATTGAAGATAAAAACCAACAAATGATAAAAAGGGCTCATGGTGTTGTCAACATTGATGACATGGATGACGACTTTAATTATTTGGAACAGCGAATACGCCAAATGCGTGAAAGTATGGAAGTATCAAACGAAAAATCTGGTAAGAAAATTTCTTTAAAAGATATTGACCCAAAAACATTAATCGTTGCCGAGGCCATAGCTAATCCAAAATATAAAAACAACAAGAAAATTGGGGAAGAAAATTAAAATGTGTGAAAAGTCACACATTTTTTATTTGGTTTGAAATTCATAAATAGCTTCTATATAGCAATCAAGTCGGGTGCGGCTGCCTTCAGTTATGGTTGCATATGTTGTGTTACGAATTGTTGCATTTGTATCAACAAGATTAAGAGTTTTTTGGTAAAGTTCAGATTTAAGTGTGTCTTGGATTTGCTCGTATGGTATATTGTCTTTGATCTCTGCAAGCTCATAGTAGGTTGTGGAGGTTATTTTTATTGGAAGTAACATGTTCAGCGACTGATAAAAAGATGCTGTTTCAGTTTGATAATATTGAAAGTTTATTGACGGATTGCTTTTAAAGTAAATTCCGAATAAAGAAATATCATTTTTTGTTATTTTTTTGCCGGTTTTAACATATCTGGATTGGTTTTGGTCATAGATAAGATTGTCGTGATAAAAAGTTCTTATTTCAAACTGAGCCACGATTTCATGGTCGTTTGTTTTTTCCACCAGTGTTTGCCCTTTTGTTACAATATCTCCATTTTCAACTAAACATTTACCACTGGTAACATAGTTTGAAATAATAATGCCGCTTACTGGTGCTGTCAGATCTTCGGATATTACAGCTTGTGGTAATTGAGCTTCTGTTATATCAATGAAGACATAGGCGCCCTTGATGTTGATGGTGACACCTGAAATTTGTGCAAATTCAAGCATAAGTGAATGTTCGATATCTTTTGTATTTATTGCGAAGGGTATTGGTTTGCCTTCTTTTAAGCCATAATTTTCAAGCATTTTCTGCAGTTTGGCAAGGTTATCAGCAGTAAAAATGCACTCTTGATTATTTTGACAAATATGGTTTTCTTGAGCTATTACAACTTTTTGTATTCTATAAAAAAAGCAAAAGTAACTTAAAATACAGGCGACTATGCCAAGTATTATTCCGGTGTGCATTGTAAGTAATTTGAATACTTTTTTGAAACCAGTTTCTTGTAAAATTTCAATTTTGTAAAGTTTTGAGATTGGTTGATTGATGAAGAATTTGTATTGGCCATAAGTGAGTGTGCAAATCATACAATTTTTATCAGGTCGTTTAATTTTTCTTGCATAGATATTTTCTCTTTCAAAAAAATCCAGCACAGTGTGCAAGTTAAGTCCGCTAATTTTTATTTTATAGGTGTTAATTTCTGCCACTTTGTGTCCTTATAGTTTCATAATGCTGTCTATTTGGCCGGAAATACATATTTCACCAAAGGCTATTTCTTCAATGCAAAAGTTGGTGCCAAGAATTTGGATCCTTGTTGCATTTTGGCAAAGTAATACTATTTTGTTGTCTGAAAGTTCCAAAATCTTTTTATAGCCCTCAACAGTTATGCCGTTTGCCAGTGAAAATGTGCAGACTACATCATTGACATTGTCTGCGAAAGTCCCAAGATGATTTTTTGTTTCGTCTGAAAAGGTCATATAGTTTCCTCGCTAAATTGTATGCTGTGCATGGAATTATAATGACTTGCATAAGTTGCTTGACAAAAATTTTTGCTTATGGGAAAATAATATCAGGAGATAAATATGAAAGTAAGTTTTGTTGGAAGTGCAACATTTGAAATAAAAAGTGTAATAAGGAAATCAATTGTAGAGTCACTTAAATTTCTTGGTCAAAAAACCAGTTTTCTTGAGGTCTGTGTCAGTTTTATGACTGGGGAAGATATAAGAGACTTGAATATGCGAACAAGAAATGTTAATAAAGTAACTGACGTGCTTTCATATCCTGCATTCTCGCTTTGTGTTGGGGATTTGATAGATGGCGAGGATCAGTCTGATTTTTATGGTGGTATTGTGCATCTTGGTGATATGGCAATATGTCTTGACAAAGCAAAGGAACAAGCAGAAGAGTATGACACAACACTTATTGAAGAAGTCAGCAAACTTGCTGTGCACAGCACTCTGCATTTGATGGGATATGACCATATACAGGATTGCGATTACAAAGTAATGCAGCCGAAAGAAGATGAAATTAGAAAAATATTGAAAACAAAAAAGATTATATAGGAGAAGTCTATGTTCAGAAGTGGTTTTATTGCGGTTATTGGTAAGCCAAATGTTGGTAAAAGTACACTTATAAATGCGCTTGTTGGTGAGAAAGTTGCGATCACAAGTCCAAAACCTCAAACAACAAGAAACAAAATTCTTGGCATTAAAAATGGTGAAGAATACCAAATGGTGTTTTTGGATACACCTGGTATTCACAATGGTAAAAGCAAACTTGGCGAGTATCTTAAGAAAAGCACCGAAAGTGCAACAAATGGTGTTGATGCAATTATGATTTTGCTTGATGCCGGTAAGGTGAACAGTTTTGATTATGACCTTATCAAATCTTATGAGAATTCACAAGTGCCAGTGTTTGTTGTTGTAAATAAAGTGGATATATCAAGCTATGAAAAGTTGTATCCAATTTTGGCGAAGCTGAATGAGTTTCAGTTTGTCAAGGAGTTTTTGGTTATAAGTGCGCTTAAAAAACGCAATCTTCAAGAGATTGAAAGGGCACTTTTAAATGTTTTGCCAGAGGGGCCTGCTTTTTACCCAACAGATCAATACACTGACAAAAATGTAAGATTTATGGCGGCGGAGATAATCCGTGAAAAAGCACTTTTGTTTTTGCAAGAGGAAATTCCACATGGCATTGCGATTGACATAACAACATTTAAAGAGGGTAAAAAACTTATTGATATTAAAGCAGATGTGATTTGTGAAAGTGAAAGACACAAACAAATTATAATTGGCAAAAATGGTGCTATGCTTAAAAAGATTGGCACAAGCGCAAGGGGAGAGATTGAAAAACTGGTTGACAATCAAGTTTTACTTGAGCTGTTTGTTAAAGTCAGGGAAGATTGGAAAGAGAATAAAAATACTCTTTCAGATTTGGGCTATAATTTGAAAGAGTTTGACGACTAATCCCAGTAAAATTGGGAACTGTAAGGTAATATGTCACACATAGGTGTTATGTCTGACATAGTATATAAGTGTAAGTAAAAAAGTGTTTTAAAAACTGCAAAACTTATGTTTAAAATTTATACAGATGTCTATAATCAATATGACGGAGGTGACACATAATGGAAAATATAAATGAGTATAACAATGCAAAAGCAATCAAAAGTTTGCAAAAAGGTTTGAATAAATCTTGGGATATTTTCCTTTATGGTGACAAGGCTTCTGGAACAAAGCCTGGTAATGTGAAAGTTTATGGTACTATTGCAGGGCAAAGGGAAGTTTTAAATGACAGACAGAATTTGCAAAAGCAGTTTGATGAAGAACAAGACCAAATGTAATTGAATGTTCGTTCAATATTATAATAAAAGGATATATACAAAAGTAAAATGTCAGAAATAATAAAGACAACAGCAATAGTTTTAAATTCTTCACCTTGCAGTGTTGATGCTGCAAGGGATTTGTTGTTGTTTTCCCCAGAAAAAGGCAAGTTCTTTGCAAGGGTGCGAGGCGTGGAAAAACCAAAAGCAAAGCTTGCAGCAGCTGCACAGCCATTTTGTTTTGGTGAATATAGCTTGGCAGAGCGCGGTGGCAGATATACCATTACTGACGTCTATGTGCAGGACACATTTTATACTTTGGCATATAACTTGGACAATTTTGTGATAGGCAGTGCAATGCTTGAGATTTCTGGCAAACTTTCACAAGCTGGTGAAGAGAACTTTGAACTTTTTAAATTGCTTTTAAATTCGCTTAAAGTTATGGCTTATGAAAACGCAAATGCATCTGTGGTGTTTGTAAAGTTTGTGATTGAAAGCTTGGCAATTTCTGGTATTGGGCTGGATTTTACAACATGCAGCCATTGTGGTAAATCACTTTCAGACGACAAATTTGCATCATTAATATATGAAGGAGCGGGAGTGTTGTGCCAAAATTGTGGGGAAAGAACGGACAGTGTTAAGCTCAATCAAAAAGAGTGGCAAGCCCTTCAAAAAATTACATTATCTGAATTTGTGCAGTTATCGGATCTGCAAGATTTCTCACGCGATGTGCTGGTTTCACTTATGAAACTTATGGTAAAGCAATTTTACTTCCGCACCGGCGAAAAAATCAAAAGTTTAGAGAAATATTTTTAATATTAAAAATTTTATTGAAACAAGCACAATTTATTTGACAGAAAAGTTTATAATATATAGAATAATAGTCAAGAATAGATTGTCAATAAGTGTGCAGGTTTTGCATAGAAGTTGATAATAAAACAAAAAATAAAACAAGAGAAAAAACATGATGGAAAATGTAAAGAAGAGTAATAGAACCTCAGTCCATGGGGGGTGGTGGCTTAAAAGAAGCCTTATAAGTTTTGGGGTAGTGATTGCACTGCTTGTCTTTACTTTTTCCTTAATAATTGTTAATAATAATAAACAAGAACCTGCGCCAGCGCAGATTGAACAAACTGAGGACACCAAGAATCAAACTATCCCTGGTGTTTATTATGCAACTGCAGAAGAAGTGGAATTAAGTGGTGTTGCAGATGCTCCAAGGTCACAGAAAGGTGGTTCAATTTATATTGGTTCTGGATCATCATTTACATTAACTGGTATGGCAATTCAAGGACATACCGCAACATATGGTGGTGCTTTTTATGTTGCAAATGGTGGTGTGTTGAATATAAGAGGGGGAAGCATTGCGTATAATCAAGCTGTATATGGTGGGGCAATCTATGTTGAGTCAGGTGGAACTGTCAATTTATATTCGGGTGTTATAACAGCCAATGCGGCTGAAAATGCAGCAGCGATATATGTTGCAGATGGTGGCAATTTAAATGATTTATCGACTGGTGAAATGTATATCAATTATAATAATGCACCGATTTTGACTTATCAAAATTATATTGCATATTATGATGGTATAAAATTGATTGGTTCAGAAGGAATTGATGAAAATGAATATACTTTTAATCTTTCTTATGTACCACTTAATTATGAAGAGTGCGTTGGTTATTACAGTGATAAAGGTTTATCACATAGTGTTGAAGTTGGTGATGTGATAAGATTTAATACTGTGCAAACAGCAACTGTCAATGGATTTAATATCTATAAACTTTACACAAAAAAAGCAACTCCAGAAAAATTAACATTTACTCTTAATGATGATAATAACACATACAACGTAAAACAAGTTGACACAACCACCACAGCGGGAGTTGTTGTTATTCCAAGGCAATATGATGGAAAAGATGTGACGGAAATTTATCGCAATGGTTCATCTACTGGATATTCACCTCCAAAAGGAGCATTTTATAACAATAATAAGATCACAGAAATATATTTGCCAAACACTATAACAATCATTGGTGGTGGTGCATTCTATCAGTGCAGTGAACTTACAAAGATTATAATCCCAGATAATGTTACAAGTATTAGCAGTGGGGCATTTTATGGTTGTAGTGGACTTACTAATGTTACAATCGGAAATAGTGTGATACGTATTTTTGGTGATATATTTGAAGGGTGCGCAAACTTACAATACAATGAATATGATAATGCAAAATATCTTGGAAACAGCACAAATCCATATCTTGTTCTTATGAAAGCAAAAGATACTTTAATAGTATCATGTGAAATAAATGAAAATACAAAACACATTTATTCTTCTGCATTCGCAGGTTGCAGTGGACTTACAAGCGTAATAATTCCAGATGGTGTGATCAGTATTGCGGACTCATTTACTGCTAGTGGACTTACAAGCATAACAATTCCAGACAGTGTTGAAAGCATTGGTGCTGGTGCATTTGCATATTGCAGTGGCTTAACTGGGGAAGTGGTAATTCCTGATAGTGTAACAAGCATTGGAAATTCTGCATTTTATGGTTGCAGTGGACTTACAAGTGTGACAATTGGAAGTGGTGTTGAACGTATTGGTTATTGTGTGTTTATGGATTGCGATAATCTCAGTAGTGTGACATTTAAGAATACAAGTGGATGGTATCGTTATGGCAGTACGGTGGATGTGACAGATCCTGTCACAAATGCAATAAATTTTCAAACAATATATGTAAATGATGAATGGACACACAATGAAAGTTAAATAACATAATTTAGGGTGAACGGAAGTTTACCCTTTTTAATGTTTTAAAATGGTGAAACTATTGTATTATGTGGAATAAATTTTATAGAAATTTTTTATAACAATTGCATTTTGAATTTCACAGGCGTATAATAGAAACGTTAAACAAAATAAAGGAGATAAAAAGTATTTTATGGCAAAAAAATATGTTTACTTATTCAGTGAAGGTAATGCCGGAATGCGTGAGCTTCTTGGTGGTAAAGGTGCTAACCTTGCCGAGATGACAAGAATTGGCCTCCCAGTTCCACAAGGTTTTACTATTTCAACTGAAGCCTGCACTCAATACTATGAGGACGGCAGACAAATCAACGATTCCATCCGCGCTGAAATTATGGAATACATAACTAAGATGGAAAAAATAACAGGTAAAAAATTCGGAGATAAGGAAAATCCACTTCTTGTTTCAGTTCGTTCAGGTGCAAGAGCATCTATGCCAGGCATGATGGACACAATTTTGAACCTTGGTCTTAATGAAGAAGTTGTAGAGACTTTGGCAAGAAAGAGTGGTAATCCACGTTGGGCTTATGACTGTTACAGAAGATTTATCCAAATGTTCTCTGACGTCGTTATGGAAGTTGGTAAGAAATATTTTGAAAAACTTATCGACAAAATGAAAGAGGAAAAGGGCGTTGTTTATGACGTTGACCTTACTGCAGAAGATTTGAAAGAACTTGCAAATCAGTTTAAAGCTGAATACAAAAAGCAACTTGGAAAAGACTTCCCATCTGATCCAAAAGAGCAATTGTTTGAAGCTATTAAAGCAGTGTTCCGTTCTTGGGACAACCCTCGTGCAAATATCTATCGTATGGACCACGACATTCCTTATTCTTGGGGAACTGCTGTTAACGTTCAAATGATGGCATTTGGTAACATGGGTGAAACTTCTGGTACTGGTGTTGCGTTCACACGTAACCCTGCAACTGGTGAAAAAGGCCTTATGGGTGAATTCCTTATGAACGCTCAAGGTGAGGACGTTGTTGCCGGTGTTCGTACACCAATGCCTATCGCACAAATGAAAGAGGTTATGCCTGAAGTTTATGATCAATTCCTTAAAATCTGCAACACTTTGGAAAACCACTATCGTGATATGCAGGATATGGAATTCACAATCGAAGACAAAAAACTCTATATGCTTCAAACCAGAAATGGTAAGAGAACTGCTGCAGCTGCTATTCGTATCGCTTGTGACCTTATTGATGAAGGTATGATCAGCGAAGAAGAGGCACTTATGCAGATTGATGCAAAAACCCTTGATATGCTTTTGCACCCAACATTTGATGCAGAAGCACTTAAGAAAGCTGATAAAACAGACGTTATTGGTAAAGGTATTGCTGCATCTCCTGGTGCTGCTGCCGGAACAATCGTGTTTACTGCTGAAGATGCTGTTAAAGAAGGCAAGGCCGGAAAGAAAGTTGTTCTTGTTCGTCTTGAAAC
>CAKJZE010000013.1 GCA_918285425.1 Clostridiales bacterium | reverse complement strand
GAAGAAAAGGCAGCATACGAGATCGCAAGGCGAAGCCGTGGAACACCAAGAATTGCAAACAGATTGCTTCGCCGTGTTCGTGACTTTGCAGAGGTTAAGGGCAGTGGTAAAATTGACCTTGCAATCACAAAACATGCACTTGACAGTATGGAAGTTGACAGTCTTGGGCTTGACAATGTGGACAGAAATATCTTGGAAGCAATGATTGTGAAGTTTGGTGGCCGTGCTGTTGGCCTTGACACAATCTCCGCCGCCACAGGGGAAGAGCAGGCGACCATTGTAGATATGTATGAGCCATACCTTATGCAAATTGGCTTTATTGCCCGCACCCCACGTGGACGTGTTCCACTGCCAGCAGCTTATGAACATTTGGGGCTCTCTACACAATCACCACGTGATTAAATCGCAATATTCACATAATTAAGGATTAACTATGAACACACATGATTTTTATTATGAATTACCAGAAGAGCTTATTGCACAGACTCCCGCAGAGCCAAGGGACAGCAGTAGGCTTTTAGTCTTTGACCGAAAAACTGGGGAAATTCAGCATAAGATTTTTCACGACATTATTGATTTGCTTTCGCCAAATGATGTGCTTGTTGTCAACAACACTCGCGTTATTCCTGCACGCCTTTATGGAGTCAAGGAAGAAACCGGCGCAAAGATAGAAATTTTGCTTCTTAAAAGGCATAACCTTACTGACTATGAGTGTCTTGCAAAACCCGGCAAAAAGGCGAAAGTGGGAAGTGTGCTGAAATTCTCAGACAAACTTTATGGTGAAATTATTGATGAAGTTGCCGAGATCGGTGGAAAAAAGATAAGATTTATCGTCAAGGAAGGCACTCTTGAAAATCAGCTTGAAAAGATTGGCGAGATGCCCCTTCCACCATACATAAAGAAAAAACTTGAAAATGGGGAAAGGTATCAAACTGTATATAACAAAATCCCTGGAAGCAGTGCTGCACCAACCGCTGGACTGCACTTTACAAAAGAGCTACTTGAAAAAATCAAAAATAAGGGTATAATAGTGGAGGAAGTTCTGCTTGATGTTGGACTTGGAACTTTCAGACCTGTCAGTGAAGAGAATATTGAAAATCATCACATGCACAGTGAAAAGATTGTGATCAAAGAAGATGTTGCAAAGCGACTTAATGAATATAAGGCCCAAGGCAAACGAATTATTGCAGTTGGCACAACAAGTGTCAGAACGCTTGAGAGTGCCACTGACGAAAACGGCGACATTCATCCAGTCAATAAAGAGACGAATATCTTTATCTATCCGGGCTATAAGTTTAAGTTTGTTGACAGCATCATCACAAATTTCCATTTGCCAGAAAGCACACTGATTATGCTTATATCGGCATTTGCAGGCAGGGAAGAAACACTGAAACTTTACAATCTTGCAGTAAAAGAAAAATACCGATTCTTCAGTTTTGGGGATAGTATGTTTTTGGAATAGTTTTGAGAAATATATAACATAAATGTGTCATACTGAGCGAGGCTTTAGCCGAGTCGAATGTATCTATCCGATTTTAAAAGAGGTTGTCAATGTTAAAAAATTATTACTATGTTTACATTTTGACGGATAAAAACAATTCAACATTATACATAGGGCAGACAAATGATTTAAAAAGAAGAATCTATGAACATAAAAATAAGTTGGCAGATGGCTTTACAAAACGATATAATGTTGACAAGTTAGTTTACTACGAAGTAAGTGAAGATGTTATGTCAACAATAGAAAGAGAAAAACAATTAAAGAGGTGGGTCAGATCAAAGAAAAATAAATTGATTGAAAGTGTGAATCCGAATTGGGAAGAACTTAAAATTGATTAAAAGTTGATAGACCCATTCGATGCGCTGTCGCTTGCTCAGGGTGACACAACAATGTAAGACGTATAATAAATATATAAAAGTAAAAAAGGAAATAAAATGGAACAAAAGAATTTTAGTTTTACAGTAAAGGAAAAGTCGTCAAACACCTATGCAAGATGCGGGGTGCTGAAGACTCCTCATGGGGAAATTCAGACACCTGTGTTTATGCCAGTTGGAACAAGGGCAACGGTTAAGGCTGTGGAGCCACGCGAACTTGAAGAACTTGGTGCACAAATTATTCTTGGAAACACCTATCATCTTTATTTACGTCCGGGTGCAGACCTTGTTGAGAAAGCAGGCGGTCTTCATAAGTTTATGAACTGGAATAGACCAATTTTAACAGATAGTGGTGGCTTTCAGGTGTTTAGTCTTGCGAAACTTAATAAGATTACTGATGAAGGAGTAGAGTTTAAATCTCATCTTGACGGAAGCACGCACTTTTTCACGCCAGAAAAGTCTATGGAAGTGCAAAATAAACTTGGCAGTGATATCATTATGGCATTTGATGAGTGCAGCACTTATGGTGTAACTTATGAATATGCCAGAAAAGCACTTGATCGCACAAACAAGTGGCTTGCAAGATGTTATGACTACCATAAAAAGCCAAATCAAATGTTGTTTCCAATTGTGCAGGGAAATTTCTTTAAAGATCTGCGTTTGAAGTCTCTTAAAGATATTCAGCCATTTGTTAAAGTTGGTTTTTCTATTGGTGGGCTTTCAGTGGGTGAGCCAAAGGAATTAATGTATGAAATTATGGATACACTTGCACCTGAATATCCAGAGGATAAGGCACGTTATTTGATGGGTGTTGGAAGCCCTGATTGCTTGGTTGAGGGGGTTATTCGTGGTATTGATATGTTTGACTGCGTGCTTCCAACAAGGGTTGCAAGAAATGGAACTGCTTTCACAAGTCACGGGAAGATTGTTGTTAAGAACGGCAAATATAAAGAAGATTTCACAACTCTTGATGATAATTGCAACTGCTATGCATGTAAAAATTTCACAAAGGCATACATTCGTCATTTGTTTAACGTTGATGAGATTTTGGGTGCACAGCTTCTTTCAATTCATAACCTTACATACTTGACTGATCTGATGTCACAAATTCGTCAGGCCATTAAAGATGATAGGTTGCTTGAGTTTAGAAATAATTTCTATAAGCAGACACATTATGATGAGTTATAGAATAGTGTTCACTTTAGGGAAAGGTGGTATAAAAATGATTGCAAATCAATTTTTATACCAAAAGGTTTTTGTTTATGTTAAGAAGATATAACCATGATAATTTAAATAATGGCAGAAATTTAAGGAAAAATATGACTAAACAAGAAAGAAAGTTGTGGTTTGATTTTCTTAAGGATTTACCTGTTAAAATTTACAAACAAAAACTTGTTGGAAATTATATTTTAGATTTTTATTGTGATAAGTATAAAATTGCTATTGAGTTGGATGGAAACCAACATTGCGATAACATTGAATCAATAAAAAAAGATGAGGAAAGAACAAAATATTTAAATTCAATTGGAATAAGAGTGATAAGATATTCAAATTATGATATAAATGATAATTTTGAAACGGTGTGTCAGGATATTTTAAAAGAGTTTGGAATGTTATAGAATATAACCTTTTGGTACTCACAAGTTCGTACCACCTTTCCCTTGAGGGAACACAAATCTAAAATTAATTACTTATGGCGATATTAAAAAATATTGCTCATCAAAATTTCCCAAAAATAAACAAAAAATTGCTTGCGTGCAGAGTTTTGTTTGTGATAAACTTAACTCATTAAAGATAAGGAGATAAATTATGTTTACAAACTTTTTACTTGAAGAAGCAACAGAAGAGGTTGCAAAACCAGGAATTGGAAACACTTGGTGGATCTATGTTGTATTAATACTTTTGGTCGCTGCTATGCTTATTCTTCCAACAATTACAAATAAGAGAAGAGAGAAAGAATATACCAGCATGCTTGATAAAATCCGTGTAGGTGATGAGGTGCGCACAATTGGTGGTGTGATTGGTCGCATAACTAAAATCAGCGAGAAAAATGGTTTGAAGTCATTCATTCTTGAAACTGGTGCTCGTGGAAGCAAGACAACTATGGAATTTGACATGGCTGCAATTGGTATGGTTTTAAAATCAACATATGTAGAAGAAAAGAAAGAAGAGCCTGCTGAAAAAGAAGCTGCACCTGCAGAAGAAGCAAAAGCAGATGAGGTAATTGCTGCACCTGCAGAGGCAGAGGTTGTTAAAACAGAAGTGAAGAAACCTGCAAAGAAAACAGCTGCCAAAAAGAAACCTGCAAAAAAATAATTAATAAATAAAGATGAGTTTTGGCTCATCTTTTTTTTATACATAAATGAATATTTGACAAAATTTTCACTCCATATCTGTGATAATTACAGTTTTAATGCTATATACATTTATCAATCAAGGAGATTTGGTATGGCTAAAACTGAAACAAAAACAAGCAGTGAAGGGAAGGTGCAGTTGTTAAAATATGTTAAAAGTCTTTTTGTTGCACTTATAATAACCTTTGCTTGCATTATTATTTTTGCATTTGTTATCAAATGGGCAAATTTATCTGATGATTTGATTGGACCTGTAAATCTTTGTATTAAAGCAATAAGTGTATTTTTTGGTGCGCTTGTGCTTGCAAAAGGCAGTGCGAAGGGACTGTTTAATGGAATATTGTTTGCACTTGTTTATACGCTGATATCTTTTGTGATATTCAGTCTGCTTGCTGGAGGTTTTGTGCTGGGACTTGGGCTTGTCTCTGATTTTGCCTTTAACGCAATTGCTGGTGCAATAGGTGGCGCCGTTGGGGTTAATATTAAAAAATAGATTGATGAATTTTATTTATTGTTGTTGAAAACTCAAATACTTTAAAAAACGCAAAAATTATGTGAATATTTTGTAAAAAAGACGCAAATTGTATAAAATTTTGCGTTTTTTTGTTGTTTCCCTATTGACGAAGTAAACAATTTGTGTTAAAATCTGCATCAGTTATACAATTTAAGGAGAATATCATGGAAAAAAATAAAATTGTTTATCTTGATAACGCTGCAACAACTGCTATGTCAAATGAAGTTTACTGTGAGATGATTGATGCCTATGGCAAACTTTATGGCAACCCATCAAGCATTTACAAAGCGGGCAGGGAAGCAGATGCTGCACTTCGCAGTGTTCGTGAAAAGGTTGCAAAGGCTATTGGTGCGTCAGCTAATGAAATATATTTCACAAGTGGTGGAAGCGAGGCTAATAACTGGGCAATAAAAGGCATTGCAAGGGCAAATCGTGATAAGGGAAATCATATTATCACATCAGTTATTGAACACCCTTCAGTTTTGGAAAGTTGCAAGGCACTTGAAAAAGAGGGTTTTAAAGTAACATATATTCCAGTTGATGAGTTTGGCGTTATTAAGTATTCAGAGCTTGTTAAGGCAATTGGCCCAAACACAATATTGATCTCTATTATGACCGCTAACAACGAAGTGGGAACAGTTCAGCCAATTAAAGCTATTGCAGAACTTGCAAAGGCAAATGATGTAATATTCCACACAGATGCAGTGCAAGCTATTGGTCAAATTGATTTGAATGTTAAGGATATTGGAATTGATATGCTTTCAATTTCTGCCCACAAATTTAATGGTCCAAAAGGTGTTGGTGCACTTTACATAAAGAAAGGAACTAAAATTCAAAAATTTATAGACGGTGGAGAGCAACAAAGAAACATGCGTGCTGGAACTGAAAATGTGGCTGCAATCGTTGGATTTGGTAAGGCTATTGAGGACGCAACTGCAAATATTGAAGAAAATACCAAATATCTTAAAAGTATTCGTAAATATTTCTTAAAGACAATTTCAGAAGCTATCCACAATATTCAGCTCAATGGTCACAACACTCAAAGACTTCAAAGTATTGCAAGTATCTCTTTTGAAGGTGCTGAAGGCGAAGCTGTGCTTATGATGCTTGATCGTGAAGGAATTTATGTCTCAACTGGATCTGCCTGTGCATCAGGAAGCAATAAGCCATCTTATGTACTTCTTGCAATGGGTAAAGATGCTGAAACTGCTGCATCAACTGTTCGTTTCTCTTTCAGTAAAAATACTACTAAAGAAGAAATAGATTATGCTGTTGAAGAGATAAGAAAGGCGGTTAAGAAAATCAGGAGTATCTCTGCAGTGAGAATTTATAAAAATAAGGTGGAATTATAATATGGAATATACAGAAGAATTATTAAATGAGTTTTACAATCCTGCAAATGTTGGCGTTATTAAGGCTGCAAGTGCAGTTGGTAAAATTGTAGATGACGAAAACGGAGAGATTATGAAAATATATATCTCTGTTGAAAAGAATAAAATTGTAGATGCCAAATTCCAGACATATGGTTGTGTACCTTCAATTGCGTGCAGCTCTATGGCAACAAAGATGATGATTGGTCTTACGCTTGAAGAAGCTGCTGCAAGCATCACAGCAAGTGCCATTGTTAAGGAGCTTGGTGGTAAACTTTCAGACACAAAAACTCGCAGTGCTGAAATGGCTGAAAAGGCTGTTAAGGCTGCAGTGAAAAACTATTCAAAGAAATAGAACATTAAAAAAGTCATTTTTTTAATCTAAAAAACCTTCATATTGCGTTTTTTGCAATTGAAGGTTTTTGTCTTTTTGTGTATAAATTTCGCGAAAGGGGCTCAAACTATATTTAATCACAGGAGGTATTTTTATGAGTGATTGTTTAAAATGCAGTTTGATCTCTTTAGGAATTGGTATGGCTGCGGGTATATATGTTGCGACAACAAACAAAAAGGTGCAGAAATTTGTTAAAGATACACAGGATATTATTGTGGAAAAATTGGACATGGCAAAGCAAGGTGTATCTGACATGAAGGAAAAGTATATGCAAGAAAGCGAAGACCAAGAACAGAAAAAAGAAGAAATTTCAATAAATTCTTCAAATAAAAATAATAAGAAGAAAAAATAATAGACATTTCTGTTTTAATTTGATAAACTTTTATTACCTATAAAATAAAAGGGAATTAAATATGATAAAAAAGAAAATTGGTCTTGACATTGGAACTGTGCGCATTGGTATTGCCACAAGTGATATTTTGGGAATGTTTGCATCCTCTTACGAGGTATACAGACGCAGAAATCTCTTTCTTGATGCAAAATATATGGCAGAGCTTGCAAAAAAACTGGACGCAGATACTTTTGTGATCGGACTTCCTCTTAAAATGAATGGGGAGGAAGGTGACTCTGTCAAAATGGTCAAAGAGTTTGCGGCAGAGCTCGAAAAACACAGCGAGCTTCCAATAGTGTTTATGGACGAGAGACTTTCAACAGTATCAGCAGAAAGAATACTTATTGAGTCCAACATGCGCAGGGAAAAACGTAAAAATGTCATTGATCAAGTAGCTGCTGAAATTATTTTGCAAAATTACTTGGACAAATTAAAAAAGTAGTGTATAATAACATCATAAGGTTATCAAACTTTATGTAAACCCTTTTTGAAGGTAAGGAGAAAATTATGGCAGAAAATGAAAACAAACTTGGTGAAGAAGAACTACCAGCATCTATTGATCATATGCAAAATGACGATGATGATATAGTTACTCTTACAACAGCAGATGGTGAGGAAGTTGACTTTATTGAAATTGCAGGTATCGCATATCGTGGTAATTTCTATGTTATCTTGCAACCTGTAGAGCTTCTTGATGGTATGGAAGAAGATGAGGCACTTGTATTTAAAGTAACTCGTGGTAAAGATGAAGAAGATAAGTTTGAAATTGAACTTGATGATTCTATCATTGATGCTGTATTTGCTGAATACAACAGACTTCTTGATGAAGCTGACGGAGGTAATAAGTAAATGTATATTATAAAGCAACTTGATCTTGATTGTGATATCTTTCACGATATTTTGCAGGGCTAGTCAATAATTGTTGTTAAAAAGCAGAGTGTCAATATTTTGGCACTGTGCTTTTTTGTTGTCTTTTGTTTTTTAAATATTTTAAGAAACTTAAATATATTTTATATTTATACTTGATTTTTTTATTTTGGTGTGGTATATTTCTTCTATCACGCACCCGTGTGGATACTTTGGCTGTTGCATTTTACTAAAATGTTTCCAAAGTAGGTGAAATGCGGGGAGGAAATAAACAAGGAGGAAATAAGAAAATGTCAGTTGTATCAATGAAACAGTTGCTTGAAGCTGGTGTTCACTTTGGTCATCCAACAAGAAAATGGAATCCAAAGATGAAAAAGTACATCTATACTGCAAGAAATGATATCTATATTCTTGATCTTGAAATGACAGTTGGCCTTATTGATGAAGCCTATGCTGTTATGAAAGAGATAGTTTCTTCAGGTAAAAGTGCACTTTTTGTTGGAACAAAGAAGCAAGCTAAAGATGCTGTTATTGAAGAGGCTAAACGTTGTGATATGTTCTATATGGGCAATCGTTGGCTTGGCGGAACACTTACTAACTTCAAAACTATAAGAAGCAGAGTTGACAGACTTAACAAACTCAATCAAATGGAGAAGTCTGGTGAATTTGATCTTCTTACTAAAAAAGAGGTTATGAAGCTTAAAGCAGAGCGCGACAAACTTGAAGAGAACCTTGGTGGTATCAAAGAGATGAGAACACTTCCAGGTGTGCTTTTCGTTGTTGACCCAAAGAAAGAGTATATCGCTGTTCGTGAAGCAAGATCTCTTGGTATTCCTGTTATCGGCTTGGTTGACACAAACTGTGACCCAGATGAAGTTGACTATGTCATCCCTGGTAACGACGACGCTATACGTGCGGTAAAACTTATCGCAGGTGCAATGGCTGATGCTGTTATCGAAGCAAGGGAAGGCGAAGAAGGTTTGGCAAAACGTAAAGAAGCAGAAGCTGCAGCTCTTGCTGCCGCTGGTGCATCAGAAGTTGCTGAAAACGCTGAAGCTGAAACAGAGAATTTTGCTGAAGAAGCAAAAGAAGCTGAAGTTGAATCTGTAAAAGCTGAAGAAACAGTTACTGAAGAAGCTAAAGCTGAAGAAAAGCCAAAGAGAACAAGGGCAAAAAAAGTTGCAGAAGCAGCAGAAGTTTTACCTGAAAATAAAGATTAATTAAAGGAGATTATTTTTATGGCATATACTGCTAAAGATGTCGTTGAATTAAGAGAAAAAACTGGTGTCGGTATGCTTGATTGCAAAAAGGCACTTGAAGAAACAGGCGGCGATATGGAAAAGGCTGTTGCTTATCTTCGTGAAAAGGGTATTGCTAACGCTGCAAAAAGGCAAGCGAGAGTTGCTGCTGAAGGTGCAGTATTCAGCTATATCCACATGAACGGTAAGATTGGCGTTTTGCTTGAAGTTAACTGTGAAACAGATTTCGTTGCAAAAAGCCCTGCTTTCCAAGAGCTTGGTCATGATCTTTGCATCCATATTGCGGCGGCTGCTCCAAAATATGTTTTAACATCAGAGGTTGACCCAACAGAACTTGAGAAAGAAAAAGAGATTTTAAAGGCTCAAGCTCTTAACGAGGGGAAGCCAGCTGCAGTTGTTGATAAGATGGTTGAAGGAAGAATTAAAAAGTTCTATAAAGACGTTTGTCTTTTGGAACAAGAGTATGTTAAAGATCCTTCAAAGACAATCAATCAACTTGTTAATGAAGCAATAAGCAAAATTGGTGAAAAGATTTCTGTTCGTAGATTTGTTCGTTATCAAATGGGTGAAGGTTTAGAGAAGAGATCTGAAAATTTTGCAGAGGAAATCCAAAAACAAATCAAATAAGGCGTATTTCACGCATCTGACTTTGTTATTAAAAAATCGCGAGGCGGTCATTTACGAAAGTAAATCCGACCCCGCGATTTTTTAATGCCTTGTTATATACGCAAACTCTGCCTTACACATATTTAATTCTGTTTTATTGATTTTGTAGCAAGTTTAAGACTTTGACAAAAGATGTATTCAAATTTTATAAAATACTTTTTATTTTGATTGCTATTGTGAGGAAAATTTAGTAAAATATTATCAGAAGAAAATGGAGGAGTATAGAAATGAGAATTGTTCAAATTTTCAATGAAGAAGATGAGGTTTAATATGCAAATATTTTTTGAAGATGATAAAACCTAGTTAAATTTAGGGTAATAATCAATTTAATCACATTAAAAATTAATGTGATATATCTTATATTTTATTAAAGGAGAAATTTATGGCAGAAAATAACGAACTTATTGACGAAATATTTTTAGAGTATGAAGATGCGCTTGAAAAGGCGACAGGTCACCTTAAAAGTGAGCTTCTTGGTATTCGCGCGGGCAGGGCAAATCCACACGTGCTTGATAAGATAACTGTGGATTATTATGGCACACCAACTCCTCTTGCTCATGTTTCAAATATAACAGTAACTGATGCAAGAAGCATTATGATCAGCCCTTGGGATCAATCACTTGTGAAAGAGATAAACAAGGCTATTGTTGCTTCAGATTTGGGACTCAGTCCTTCAGATGATGGAAGGGTTGTGCGTCTTACTTTTCCAATTCTCACTGAAGAGAGAAGAAAAGAGCTTGTAAAGGGTACTAAAAAACTTGGTGAAGACACCAAAATTATTTGCAGAAATGCAAGACGTGATGCTTTGGAAGAACTCAAAAAGCTTAAAAAAGATGGTGCTATTGGTGAAGATGATATGGCATCTTATGAAAAGGATATTCAAAAGACTCTTGATGCTGAAACTGTAAAAATTGATAATATCTTGGCTGAAAAAGAAAAGGAAATAATGCAAGTATAGTGGAAAAACTTGATTTAAGCTGTTTCATAGGTGAACCTTTAGAAGATGTCAAAAAAACATTAAGTGACAAAGGTTTGAATATAATTATTAAAGAATTTCTTAAACCAAAGATGAAAACCGACAGTAAATTGGTGGTGGTTGCAAAGTATATAAATGCAAACACAATAGAGCTTGTCGTTGGAGATTTTTTAATCAATTTATAGGAGTTTTTTATGTTGTGGTTTAGAAAGAAAACAGAGCAAAAGATAGATATGACAAAACTTCCAAAGCATATTGCATTTATTGCAGATGGCAATGGAAGGTGGGCAAACAAGCGTGGTCTTGCAAGGACGCTTGGTCATAAGGCTGGAAAAGATGCAATCAAAAGAGTGCTTGACAGATGCAATGAGCTTGGTATTGAAGTTGTGACTATGTTTTGCTTCTCAACTGAAAATTTTGGAAGACCAAAAGAGGAAGTTGATTATATTTTCAATCTTTTCAGGGAAGTTAAGGTAGATTTACTTAAGTCTCTACTTAAAAGAAATATAAAATTCAGACACATGGGCGATAAAAGTCTGCTTCCAGAAGACATGGCAACAGACCTTAAAGAGATGGAAGACAAAACAATTGCTTGCACTGGTTCAATCTTCAATCTGGCACTTGCTTATGGTGCAAGGCATGAGATTTTGCAGGCGGTAAATAAAATAATTAGCAGTGGTGAACAAGATATCACAGAGCAAACTTTTAAGAATTATCTTTATACTGGTGATCTTCCAGATCCTGATTTAATAGTTCGCGCAAGTGGTGAAAAAAGGCTTTCCAACTTTATGCTTTATCAGGCTGCGTATGCTGAATTTTATTTCCCAGATATGTATTGGCCAGACTTTGATGAAAAAACAGTTGACAGATGTATATTAGAGTTCCAAAAGAGAAAAAGAAGGTATGGCAAAATTTAAAAACGCAAAATTTGTCATAAAAAGGTGAAAATTATATGTTAAAACGCACGATTACAGGATTTTTTATAATTTTAATACTTGCAGGATTTGTTGCACTCAGGCAGGTTTCGCTCTACTTTTTTGACATACTTGCACTTGCAATCATTATGGGGAGTGTTCACGAAATAGTGATGGCTGCAAAAGTAGGTGGTAAGAAAATTTTATTACCACTTGTTTTTGCGTATCCGGTTATACTCGGCATAATTTACATCTTTGCAACTAACTTTAAAGATGCACTTTTATACCAAGTTCTTGCACTTCTTGGTTGCTTTATAATACTTATGGCATATGAACTTATTTTAAACTGTGTTTTAAGAAAAGCAGGTAAGACAGAAACTGACCAAGATAAATTAAATCAATCACTTTTAAACACAACTAAACATACAATGGAAATTTTGCTTTATCCAACAACTCTTTTAGGAGTTTTGTTTGGATTAAACCATTTTGGACTGAATCTTGGATATGTGGCAATAATTATGGTGTTTATGATAACCATGACAACTGACGTGTTTGCTTATTTATTTGGAAGCATGTTAAAAGGTCCTAAGATGGCTCCTGAAATTTCGCCAAAGAAGAGCATTTCAGGTATGATTTTTGGTGCTCTTGGTGGCGTTATTGCTGCAGGTCTTGGATATCTGTTCTTTGTGCATTTGGGTTGGTTTGGTGCGCTTGCATATCTTGGCACTGCAAAACAAATACTTATTTTTGTGATCTGCGGAGTGCTTGGAACTTTCCTTACTCAGTTTGGTGACTTGGTTGCATCTGCATATAAAAGAAAAGTTGGGATAAAGGACTTTGGCAAAATCTTCCCAGGTCATGGCGGTTTTATGGATCGCGTTGATGGACTTATGTTCACAGCAGCACTTGTCTTTGTGGTGTTTGCACTATTTATATAAAATAAAAAAAGGATTATAATATGACATTTCTTTACATACTTTTGGCACTTGCAGTGCTTTTGGTGCTTATAACGGTTCACGAACTTGGCCACTACATAGCGGGCAAAATTTTTGGTTTTCAAATTAATGAGTTTGCCATTGGCTTTGGACCAGCAATTTTTAAGCGCACAAATAAAAAAACAGGAGAAGTATTTTCAATAAGAGCGCTTCCTCTTGGTGGTTTTTGTGCTTTTGAGGGTGAAGATGAAGAAAACCCAAATCCAAGAGCATTTAACAATATGGCACCTTGGAAAAGACTTATTGTGCTTGTGTCCGGTGTGCTTTTTAACTTTATTTTTGGAATTATTACTGCGGCAATTTTCTTGATGGTAAACGGCTATGGTGTCCCAGTTATCACTGATTTTTCGCCAAATAATGAAAATGTTGCTCTGCTTCAAAA
>CAKJZE010000012.1 GCA_918285425.1 Clostridiales bacterium | reverse complement strand
GACAGTGGAAATACAATATATGACAGCAGAGAGAATTGTAATGCAATTATAGAGAAATCCAAAAATAGGTTAATACAAGGATGTAATAATACAACAATTCCAGACAGTGTGGAAAGAATTGGGTTTTTTTCATTTTGTGGTTGCACAGGGCCTACAAGTATTACGATACCAGACAGTGTGATAAGCATAGAAATTTATGCATTCGAAAAATGCACTGGACTTACAAGTGTTACAATCGGCAGTGGAGTGACAAGCATTGAAAATGGTGTATTCCGTGGTTGCACAGGACTTACAAGTGTTACAATCGGCAGTGGAGTGACAAGCATTGAATATGGTGCATTTTCTTCTTGCACAGGACTTACAAGTATTACGATACCAGACAGTGTGACAAGAATTGAAGATAGTGCATTTTTTGCTTGCACAAAACTTACAAGTATTACGATACCAAACAGTGTGACAAGCATAGGAAGTGATGCATTTTATGGTTGTGGACTTACAAGCATAAATTATTGTGGAGACATAGCGAATTGGTGTGGGATAACATTTGGGTTAGATTGGAAAAGTTCAGCTTGGACATTGTATATAGATGACACAGCGGTAACAGATCTGACAATCCCAGATAGTGTTACAAGCATTGGGGATTGGGCATTTTACGACTGCATTGGACTTACAAGTATATCAATACCAAACAGTGTAACAAGCATTGGGAACTATGCATTCGATGGTTGCACAGGACTTACAAGTGTTACAATCGGCAGTGGAGTGACAAGCATTGGGCGCTTTGCATTCAATTATTGCAGTGGACTCACAAGTGTTACAATTAATACCAGTGGTTGGTATTATACATCATCTGCAACCGCGACAAGTGGGACAGCAATTGATGTGACAAATGCCAGCACAAATGCAAGTAAACTGAAGACAAGAACATACGGTGGTGGACTTGCGGATTATTACTGGAAACGCAATGCGTAAGTAAAAATAACAAAGAGACCTGTAGGGCAGGTCTCTTTTTGTATAACTATATAAGTATTTTATGGTAATATTAATTAAATTGTAAAAATCAATGAATATAAATTGTATTTTTTGTACCATTTGTTGACAAAGTATTTGCAAATTTCAACAAGTGGAATAATGGCAAGGCTGGCAAGGGCGACAATCAGCCACTGCGTGCCATTTAAAGCAGTTATGCCAAATGCTGTTTGAAGAATTGGCACAAAGGCAACAAGAAGAATAAGTGCAAAAAGCCCAAGAAAACTTATGTTGAAGCTTTTGTTCTTGAATACATTTATTGTGAAAATGCTTTCCAGTGTCTTGCAGTTGACTGCGTGAATAATCTGCATGAGGCAGATGATCAAAAAGACCATTGTGCTTGCCACTGCGTTGCCCCACAAATGTACACCAATAACAAATATCACAAGTACCATAAGGGTTTGAACAAAGGACTGATAAAGTATGCTTGTTCCAACGCGTCCGCTGAACAAATTTTCATTTGCGTTCCTTGGTGGTTTTTGCATGATGTCATTTTCTGGTGGCTCCAGCCCAAGGGCAAAGGCAGGGAAACTGTCAGTTACAAGGTTTATGAAAAGTATTTGGGCGGGGCTTAAGAAAATTTGGTCACGCATTATTATTGTTGCAACAAAAATTCCAAGCACTTCAACAAGATTTGTGGACAGCAAAAACAGAATGATTTTTTGTATGTTGCTGTAGATGGTGCGTCCTTCTTTTATTGCAACAACAATGGTCTGGAAATTGTCATCAGTGATGATAAGATCCGCAACACTTTTGGTGACATCAGTTCCACTGATTCCCATGCATGTTCCAATGTTTGCCTCTTTTATGCTTGGGGCATCATTGACGCCATCACCTGTCATGGCAACAATTTTGCCAGTCTTTTTAAAAGCTTTAACTATTTTTAATTTGTGTTCGGGTGTAACACGAGCAAATACGCTGTAATTTTCAATCACTTTAGCAAGATTTGTGACAGAAATGTTGTCTATTTGTTTGCCGGTGATCACTTCCTCTTTTTTTGTGGCAATGCCAAGCTCTTTGGCTATTGCAAAAGCAGTATCGGGGTGATCGCCTGTTATCATAACGGGTTTAAGTCCAGACTTAAAACACTCTTTTATTGCTCGCTTTGCTTCAGGACGGGGTGGATCAATAATTCCAACAAGTCCAACAAATGTAAGGTCATCTTCTGTTGCATCTTCTGAATTTTGCACTGATTTCATGGTCACAGCCAAAACTCTTTCCGCGTGGCTTGTCATACTGTATATCGCATTTTCTATATCAGTTTTTACAGAGGGCGTCAGTACTGTTTCCTTTTCGCCGCAAAGCACTTTTGTGCACTTGTCAATAAGATAGTCATAAGCGCCTTTACTGAAAAGTATAAGCTTTCCGTCCACTTGATTTAATGTGCTCATAATTTTTCGGTTGCTGTCGAAAGGATACTCCTTCACACGTGGGTATATATTGATATTTGCAAATAAGTCGCTGTCATATTTCACAATGTGGCGTATCATAGAACTTTCTGTGGCATCGCCAATTACATTTCCGTTTTCAGACAGTTTTGCATTGTTGCAAAGTGACATTGCAAGATAGAGTTTTGAAAAGTTGTTATCAGAAAAGTCAGAGTGCAATTTGCCATCATAAAAGATGTGTTTTATTGTCATCTTGTTTTGAGTCAACGTTCCAGTTTTGTCACTACAAATCACATTACAACACCCCAAAGTCTCGGTGCTGCTTAATGTCTTTACAATGGCTTTATGTTTTGCAAGACGTTCCACCCCAAGAGCCATAACTATGGTGATGACGGCGGGCAGACTTTCGGGTATTGCCGCCACTGCAAGGGCTATGGCAATTAAAAATGCCTCAAGCACATTGGTTTGTTTTGAAAATATCAGTTGAATAACAAACACAATTGCAACAATGATGAGAACTCCATAGGTTATCAGTTTGCCAATTTTGTCTATGTTTTTTTCAAGAGGGGTTTTCTCTCTTTTGTTGTTTGAAAGCATGCCTGCAATCTTTCCAATCTCTGTATCTTTGCCAACGCGTACAACAATCCCGGTTCCATTTCCATATGTGCAAACAGTGCCAGAAAAGCACATGTTTTCTTGCTCTGCAAGTGGTGTTTTCGCAGATAGTTTTTTTTCTACATTTTTAAACACTGCTTGGCTTTCACCTGTCAGGGTGCTCTCATCACATTTAAGATTTGTGGAAGAAATCAGGCGTAAGTCTGCTGGCACAAAGTCGCCGGCATTAAGAGATACAATATCGCCAACAACAATTTCAGCTGTTGGAATTTTTATGGGTTTTCCGTCACGAATAACTTTTGCAAAAGGCTCTGTCTTTTTGTTAAGAAGTTCAAGTGCATTTTCCGCACGTTTTTCTTGCAACGCACCTATCAGGGCATTCATGATTACAATAAGAAAAATAAGTCCACCTTCAAACAGGTCATCGTATTCATGTTTAACAATAGAGATTGTTATGGAAATAACAGCACTTGCCAAAAGCACAATTATCATTATGTTTTTAAATTGAGCAAAAAAACGTGCAAAAAATGAGACTTTTTTTTGTTGCTTAAAAACATTTCTGCCAAACTGTTCTTGATTGCGCTTCACATTGTCAGAAGATAAACCGCTTTTGCTTGAATGAAGCTGTCTGTATATGTTTTCAAGTGGTATGCTGTGAAAATCCATATCTCTCCTTTGTCCTTAAAGTATATTTTTGCAAAGAAGAATTTATGATCTTTTAATTTGCCCTATTTTAATAAATGATTGACAAAATCTGATTATGGGGGTATATTTATTATATTATTTCACAAGGAGACTGTGTTTTATGTGGGCATATGATATTGCACAAAGAATTATAAAAGAAAGGCCAAATGAAGAAGTTTATACTATTGCAACTGGTGTAAGCCCATCTGGTTTTATTCACATCGGAAATTTCAGGGAGGTTGTAACACCTTATTTTGTTGCAAAGGCTCTCAAAAAACTTGGTAAGAAAGTTCGCTTTCTGTTCTCTTTTGATGACTTTGACAGATTCCGTAAAGTTCCTGTTGATCTTCCTGCTGAATATGAAAAATATATTGGTATGAACTATTCTGATATGCCAAGTCCTTTCAGTGAAAATGAAAGTTTTGCACACTATTTTGAAGAGGTTTTCAAAGGTGAGCTTCGCAAAATGGGTATTGACACAGAAAATGAAGTGGACTTTAAATATCAAGCAAAAGAATACAGAAGCGGAAGATATACTGATAAAATCCGCCTTGCACTTGAAAAGAGAAAAGAAATTTTTGATATTATTGACAGTTTCCGTACTCAAGATGCAGAGTTTGGTGAACGCGATTCGTTCTTCCCAGCAAATGTTTATTGCTCACAGTGCAGAAAGGAAGCAAAGATCACAAACTATGATGATGCAACAGGGGATATCACTTACAGATGTGCTTGTGGTCATGAAGAAGTTGTCAATGTTGAAACTTGCAGAGATATAAAACTTCAATGGAAAGTTGACTGGCCAATGCGTTGGCAACAAGAAAACGTTACATTTGAAAGCGGTGGTATGGATCACTTCACGAAAAATGGAAGCCATGATGTTGCTGAAGTTGTATCAAGAAAAATATTCGGCTTTGAGCCTCCAGTTTCTGAGCCTTATAACTTTATTGGGCTCAAGGGCGGCGGTGCTAAAATGAGTTCTTCAAAAGGTGGAACTTTGACTATCACTAAAATGCTTAATGTCTATGACAGAAATATACTTTTGTGGTTCTATGCAAAATATAAACCTATGCAAAATTTTGCACTCGCTTTTGATAATGATGTTATACGCTATTACAGTGAGTATGACCGCTGGGTTAAAATGTATTTTGATGGCAGAATTGATCAAGGTAATAAAGATATTCTTGACTTCACTGGTGTGACAGAAGAATATTTAAATTATCCATCATTCAGCAACCTTGCAACATTTCTTCCTATTGTCAATTTCAACAAAGGTATGCTTGAAAAATTGATGCAAAAAGAGAATATTGATACCACAACAAAGTACTATCAAGAAAGGCTTGCAAAAGCAGAATATTGGGTTGAGAACTATGGCAAAGAATATCAAGTTAACTTGCTTGCAGAAAAGAATACAGAATTTTATTCGTCGCTTAATGATGATGAGAAATCTTGGGTTGCAAAGACTATTGAACTTGTTGACAAAGACTTTGCCACAAGTGATGAACTGATGACAGAACTTTATGCGGTTGTAAAATATTTAAATCTTGAGCCTGATGTTTTGAAAAAAACACAGAAAAGATTTTTTGAAATTCTTTACAATTTGCTTCTTGGCCAAAGTCAAGGTCCAAAGCTTGGAATATTCCTTATGGCTGTGGAAAAGTCAAAATTGATGGAACTTTTAAAATTTTAAAAACAAAATCGTAAAGCTTGCGCTTTGCGATTTTTTTATTTGCAAAATTTAGTACTTGAAAAAGTGCTTTTTGAGTGTTATACTCTTTGCTATGATTGATTTAAAAAACTTAAACACATTTGGTAAAGGAAGATGGTTGTGGTTTCCATCTTTATTTACTGATCCTGACAATTTTGTGCAAAATTGTGAAGATCTTAACAATCTTTTTAGAAAAATTGACACCATTTGTTTAAGTGAAATGAGATATGTAAGAAAATACCTTCAAGAAGATGATTATTTTGTCTTTGTTGATAACAATGGTAATCCGCAAATTGTGGGCAACACTGATGGTTGCGAAATTGAATATTTAAGAGGCATAAGTGATGGCTATGAGCAAAATATAGGCGAAGACTTTATTGACGTAGCTAACGAGTTTCTTGATAAAAATATTAATATGATAAAAGCAGAAAATTGGAAATATCACATCAACTGGATTGACAGGTTGAGAAAATATAAAAAATATTTTCAAAATAAAGAATATGACAAGATTGATATGAAAATGCTTGTTGACGATATTGGATACAATGGTTACAGCTTGCATACTAAAAGTGGACAACAGTTGTCGGATTTGTTTTCAAATAAGATTGCCTATCCAAAAGTTAAAAAAGTATTACTTGCTGAATCTGCCCTGAAACCTATGCTTGCAAAATTTCTTGATTGTCATACCAGTGATGTCTATGTTGGTAAGTACTATGGAAATGGCAAAAACGTAAAATATATTGTTGGGGATTTGTTGTCAAGCTATTTGCATCCAGAATGTAAAATAAAAAAGGTGTTTGGAAATATCAATATTCAAAAATACTCTGGTAAATATAAGGGGGTTAGCGGTATTGAGTCCACAGGCAATTTTCAAATAGTTGGTTTTAATTCAGATTATATGGATTTCTCGCCACTGTTTAAAAATGGAACAGAATTGCAAGAAGAAACAGAGATGCAATAAAGTATCAAATGAGAAATAAAAAAATAGGCAATTTTATTTGACTTGCTTTTGATTAATCTTTAAAATATTATTAAGTCTGTGGAAATTGACTATAATTATTTTAAGGAGAATATTATGGCAAAAATAAAAGTTATCCAAATTGGCTGCGGTAAGATGAGCAAATACACAATGCGCTATGTTCTTGAAAAAGGTGGCGAGATTGTTGGTGCATATGACATCAACCCAAAAGTTATTGGCAAGGATATCGCAAAAATAATAGGTTATAAAACCCCAATTGGCGTTTTGGTGGAAGATGTAAAAACTCTTGATGCAACAATTAAAAAACACAAACCAAATGTTGCAATTGTGACCACTATGAGTTTGATGAGTGATGTTTATGATGTGCTTATGATTTGTGCAAAAAATGGCGTCAATGCAATTACTACTTGCGAAGAGGCATTTTATCCTTGGAACAGCAGTGAAAAATTGACAAAAGCTCTTGACAAAGTTGCAAAAGAAAACAACTGCACAATCACAGGAAGTGGTTATCAAGATTTTGCTTGGGGAAACCTTATCACAACACTTACAGGAAGCACTCATAAAGTGACCAAGATTAAAGGTAAATCAAGTTATAATGTCGAAGACTATGGTATTGCACTCGCCGAAGTTCATGGTGCAGGGCTTACTTTGAAAGAGTTTGACAAGCAAATTGCTTCTGCTGATAACATCAGTGATGAGGCAAGACAAGAACTGATTAAAAAAGGTGAATTTTTGCCAAGCTATATGTGGAATGTAAATGGCTGGCTTTGCAGTCAGATGGGTCTGCACGTCACAAGACAGACACAAAAATGTATTCCACAAACATACAGAACTGATCTTAAATCATCTACTCTTGGATTGACTATTCCAAAAGGTAATGCAACTGGTATGAGCGCTGTTGTTACAACTGAAACTAAAGAGGGAATAGTTATTGAGTCAGAGTGCATTGGAAAGGTCTATGGACCTGACGAGTTTGATATGAACGAATGGACAGTTTATGGCGAGCCAAACACCACAGTAATTGTAAATCGCCCACCAACAGTTGAACTTACATGTGCGACAATAGTTAATCGTTTGCCAGATGTAATTGTGGCACCAGCAGGTTACTTTACAACTGAAAAAATGGAGCGTGCACACTACAGATTAAAATTCTAATACAAAAGGCAGGTCAAAACCTGCCTTTTTTTGCTGATAAAATTGCTCAACCAAGTAAATATAATGCAAATTTATGCTTGTTGTCAAATAAATTTAAAAAAATTCTAAAAAATCATTGACACCATGAATTTTGCATGGTAATATATTGTAGTTACTATAAGTATTATCGCCAATTGTCAACAGTGGATAATTACAGGGGTTGAAGATAGATTGTTTAAATTTTTTGCAAAATAACAATAATTAAAGGGCAAAGCAGGGGTTGCTTTGGCTTTTTTTGCGTTATTTTGATAAATTTAAATTTTTGGCGTAAATGCGAATTTTTCATCTTAAGTAAACATGATTAATTTACCTTGGAGGGCATATGAATTTAAAAGATATCAATGTTAAAAAAGTCAAGTATGGTAAGACAGAAAGACAAAAATTTGGTAAAATTGAGGAAGTTTTGGATATTCCATATCTTATGCAAATTCAAAAAGACAGTTTCCAGAATTTTGCTACAAAGGGTATAAGAGATGTTTTGCGTGATTTCTCCCCAATCACAGATACTGACAACCTTAATCGTTCTGAAGGCAGGGAAGAAAATAAAGAGTCAAGGGTTGAGCTGCATTTCTTGGAGCACTCACTTGGCACAGAGCCAAAGTACTCTATTGAGGAGTGCAAAAGCCGTGATGCAACATACTCTGTTCCACTGAAGGTTAAAGTAAGACTTGTTTATAAAGAGACAGGTGAAGTTGTTGATCAAGAAGTTTATATGGGTGATATTCCGCTGATGACAGACAGTGGCTCTTTTATAATTAACGGAGCAGAACGTGCTGTCGTAAGCCAACTTGTAAGAAGTCCAGGTGTTTATTGTGATCAAGGTGTTAACAAAACTGGTAATTTTGTAACATCAAGCTCTATTCGTCCACATCGTGGTGTTTGGATTGACTTTGAAGAAGATACAAACAATATCTTATGGGTACACATTGACAAGACAAGAAAGATGATTGGTACAATCTTCCTTCGTGCAATGGGGCTTGGAAGTGATGAAGCGCTGCTCAACGCATTTAACAACCACCCAACTATTGTAAAGACAATTGAGAAAGACTTTACAAAAACTGAAGATGAAGCTTTGGTTGAGATTTCTAAACGTCTTCACCCAGGTGAAGTTCTTAATTTAAGAGCTATTAAGAAAAACCTTGAAAAAACTTTCTATTCAACAAGAAGATATGATATCTCTGTTGTTGGTAGATACAAATATAACCAAAAACTTTCAATTGCAAACAGAATAAAAGGCAAGACTTTGGCAGAAGATGTTAAACTTAAAAATAAAGTTTTGGCAGCTGCTGGTGAGGTTTTAACTGAAGAACAAGCTTGGGCCATTCAAAATGCTGGTATTAACTCTGTTACAGTTGAAGGCAAGAAGGGACCATTTACTGTTGTTGGTAACAATACAGTAAACCTTAAAGCATATCTTGGATTTAATCCAGAAGAGGCTGAACTTGATGAAACAGTACATCTTCCAACCCTTCTTGAAGTTATTAAAGATGCAAAGACAACTGAAGAGAAAAAACAAGCAATAATTGACAACCGTGATGAGCTTATTGGTCGTCACCTTGTATTTGATGATATCCTTGCAACAGTAAACTATCACCTTTCAATTGGTGAGGGACTTGGGACTATTGATGATGTTGACCACTTGGGCAACAGAAGAATTAAAACTGTTGGTGAACTTTTGACAAGTCAATTCTTCATTGGTATGGCAAGGCTTGAACGTGTGATCTCTGAAAGAATGCAAGTTCAAAATGTAAATGAAGTAAGCCCTAACAGTCTTATCAATGTTCGTCCTGTTTCTGCTGCTATTCGTGAATTCTTTGGATCTTCACAAATGTCACAATTTATGGAGCAAACAAACCCTATTGCTTCCCTTACACATAAACGTAAAGTTTCATCTTTGGGACCTGGTGCGCTTACAAGGGAACGTGCAGGTTTTGATGTTCGTGACGTGCACTATACACACTATGGCAGACTTTGTCCTAATGAAACACCAGAAGGACAGAACATTGGTCTTATTAACTCTCTTGCAACTTATGGCCGTGTTAATAAGTATGGTTTCCTTGAAGCACCTTACAGAAAGGTTGACAAGAAAACTGGTAAACTTACAAAAGAAATTGTATATATGACAGCAGATGTTGAAGAAAAATATGTTGTTGCCAATGCGAACGAACCTATCACAGAAGAACATACTTTTGCAAACGAGAAAGTTACTTGCCGTAAAAAAGGTGAGATTGTGGAGCTTCCACGTGAGCAGGTTGACTTTATGGACGTTTCCCCAAAAGAGCTTGTTTCTATTGCTACAACTCTTATTCCATTTATTGAATCAGATAACGCAACTCGTGCCATGCTTGCTTCAAACATGCAACGTCAAGCTGTGCCTCTTCTTAAAACAGAAGCGCCTATTGTTGCAACTGGCGTAGAGCATAAGATTGCTGTTGACAGTGGTGTTATGGTTATTGCTAAAAATGATGGTGTTGTATCCTATGCAAGTGGTGACAAAATTGTTGTCAAGACTGAAGAGGGTGAAGATGAATATAGCCTTATCAAATTCACTCGTTCAAACACAGGAACATGTATGAGACAAAAACCTATTGTTTCATCAGGTGATAAAGTTAAGAAAGGTGATGTACTTGCCGATGGTCCTGCCACAAACAATGGTGAACTTTCAATTGGTAAAAATATCCTTATTGCATTTATGCCTTGGGAAGGATATAACTATGAGGATGCTATTTTGATATCTGAAGCTCTTGTTCGTGATGATGTGCTTACATCTATTCATATTGAAGAGCACGAAATCGCTTGTCGTGATACAAAACTTGGGCCAGAAGATATCACAAGAGATATTCCAAACCTTGGTGATGACGCACTCCATGATCTTGATGAGAACGGTATCATTCGTGTCGGTGCAGAGGTTGTGCCTGGTGATATCTTGGTTGGTAAGGTTACACCAAAAGGTGAAACTGAACTTACACCAGAAGAAAGATTACTTCGTGCCATCTTTGGTGAAAAGGCAAGAGAAGTAAGGGATACTTCACTTCGTGTTCAACATGGTGAGGGTGGTATTGTTGTTGACGTTAAAGTGTTTACTCGTGAAAATAAAGACGAGCTTGGCACTGGAATTAATAAAATAGTTCGTGTATATATCGCACAAAAGCGTAAGATGAGCGTTGGTGACAAGATGTCAGGACGTCATGGTAACAAGGGTGTTGTATCAAAGATACTTCCAGTTGAAGATATGCCATTCCTTCCTGATGGTACACCAGTTGAAATTATATTGAACCCACTTGGCGTGCCTTCACGTATGAACATTGGTCAGCTTTTTGAAACACACCTCGGTCTTGTTGCAAAAATGCTTGATTGGAAAGTTGCAACACCAGTATTTGATGGTGCTAAAGAAGAGGAAATTAAAACTCTGCTTAAAGAAAATGGACTTCCTGAAGATGGTAAGATGCAGCTTTATGATGGAAGAACTGGTATGCCATTTGATAACCGCGCTACGGTTGGTTATATGTATATGCTTAAGCTTCACCATCTTGTTGATGATAAGATGCACGCAAGAAGCACCGGACCTTACAGCTTGGTAACACAACAACCTCTTGGTGGTAAGGCACAGTTCGGTGGACAAAGATTTGGTGAAATGGAAGTTTGGGCACTTGAAGCCTATGGTGCAGCCAACACGCTTCAAGAGATGCTTACAGTTAAGTCAGACGATATTGTGGGAAGACTTAAAACATATGAAAGCATCGTTAAGAACGAAAATGTTGCTGAACCTGGAATTCCTGAAAGCTTTAAAGTTCTTATTAAAGAGCTTCAAGGTCTTGCTCTTGATATTAAAGTTCTTACAGAAGATAAACAAGAAATTGGTTTGAAAGACATTGTTGAAGATGACCGTGACCTTGTTGAAGAGCGTAAAGAGAAAAAGAAAGATCAAGAAGAAATTGATGTTGACCTTGAAGAAATAACTGCAGACGATCTTGGCGAGTCAGTGTACTCACCTGAAGATGATTCACTTGGTGACACATCTGGATTGTTTGATTTTGATGAGGATTTTTAATAAGAAACTATAACATAAGCAATTTAAAAAGAGGATAATAAATATGTTTGAATTAAATAACTTTGATTCTTTACAGATCGGACTTGCAAGTCCAGATAAAATTCGCAGTTGGTCTTATGGTGAGGTAACAAAGCCAGAAACCATCAACTATCGTACTCAAAAACCAGAGCGCGATGGTCTTTATTGCGAGAAAATCTTTGGACCAACTAAGGATTGGGAGTGTCATTGTGGTAAGTATAAAAGAATAAGATATAAAGGCGTTGTCTGCGACAAGTGTGGTGTTGAAGTCACAAGATCTAAAGTCCGTCGTGAAAGAATGGGTCATATAGAGCTTGTTTCTCCTGTATCTCACATTTGGTACTTTAAAGGCGTTCCTTCAAGAATTGGTACACTTTTGGATATGAGTCTTAAGTCTCTTGAACAAGTTTTATATTTCACTTCATTTGTAGTTCTTGATCCTGGTACAACTGATCTTGAATTTAAACAAATTCTTAATGACCGTGAGTATGGCGAAGCTGTTGAAAAATATGGCTATAAATCTTTCCGTGCTGCCATGGGTGCAGAAGCAATTAAAGAGCTTCTTTCAAAGCTTGATATTGAAGCTGACGCAAAGGCTGTTCGTGAGATTGTCAATACTTCAAAAGGTCAAAAGAAAATCAATGCTGCAAAGAAATTAAGACTTCTTGAGGCATTCCGCAGAAATGGTGCAAAACCAGAATGGATGATTTTGGATGTTATTCCAGTTATTCCACCTGATCTTCGTCCTATGATTCAGCTTGATGGTGGACGTTTTGCAACAAGCGACCTTAACGACTTATACAGAAGAGTTATCAACAGAAATAACCGTTTGAAAAAACTTA
>CAKJZE010000011.1 GCA_918285425.1 Clostridiales bacterium | reverse complement strand
ATCATAGGTGTTCTTTTTGTCTTTTTATAGAAGAAATTTCGAAGTGGTTTTCTGATTTGGTTTCGAAGCTCGTTCCAATCATGATCTTCCTTCATATCAATAAGCGCAAGTGTGTCCATCAAAATGCCTTTTGCTTCTTCCACAAGAACTTCTGCTTCTGCGCTGTAAACAAATCCACGAGTTATCATATATGGCTCGCTTGTAAGTTCGCCAGAGGCTGAAGAAACACCAATGACAACAATAACTAAGCCGTCTTCAGAAAGAAGTTTTCTGTCACGAAGTACCACGCTTCCAACATCACCAATTCCAAGTCCGTCGACAAGAAGCTCTCCAGCTGGAACATTACCTTTCTTCACCATAGTGTTTTTTGTTATCTCAACAACATTGCCAATCTCTGGAATAAGCATATTATATTTGTCCATGCCAAGGCTTTCAGCCAAAATACAGTGTTCTTTTAAGTGTCTATATTCACCGTGAACAGGTATGAAAAATTTAGGTTTAATAAGTGAGTGAATTGTTTTTAATTCCTCTTGGCAAGCGTGACCAGATGTATGCACATTATCATGTATGACTATTGCACCTTTTTTGTAAAGGTTGTTTATGACTTTGTTGATCATGTTTTCGTTGCCAGGAATTGGGCTTGAAGAGAAGATGACTGTATCATTATCACCTATTTCAATTCTGCTGAACTCTCCATTTGCAAGACGAGAAAGTGCACTTGTTGGCTCGCCCTGACTTCCAGTACTTAAAACTAACACGTTTTTATCTTCAAGTGATGCAATTTTTTCAACATCAATGAAGATGCTTTTGTCAATTTTGAATTCGCCAATGCGCATGCCTGCGTCTATGTTATTTATCATACTTCTTCCAACAACGGCTACTCTTCTGCCATACTTTTCAGCAAGTGAGATAATTTGTTGAAGACGATATATGTTACTTGAAAATGTTGCAACAAACAGACGTCTTGTTGCATTTTCAATAAATATTTTTTCAAGTTTTTCGCCCACAGTTTTCTCACTCATGGTATAGCCAGGCTTTTCTACGTTTGTGCTTTCACAAAGAAGCAAAGACACTCCTTTATCACCAATCTCTGCAATGCGTGACAGGTCAATTTTTTCACCGTCAATAGGTGTATAGTCAATTTTAAAGTCGCCAGAATGAAATACTGTGCCAACAGGTGTGTTTATTGCAAGAGCAAAAGCACCAGGAATTGAGTGATTTACACGTACAAATTCCACAGTAAAGCAACCAAGTTTAATTTGATTTCTTGGTTTAACTGCATTCATTTTAATACCAGTGATCTTGTGCTCTGAAAGTTTATTTTCAAGCAGTGTCAGTGTCAGCTTACTGCCATAAACTGGAACTTTAAGGTCCTTAAGAAAATATGGTAAGCTTCCAATATGATCTTCGTGACCGTGCGTGATAACAATACCCTTAACTTTTGCAGCATTTTCTTTAATATATGTAAAGTCTGGTATAACAAGGTCAATACCAGGCATGTCTTCACCTGGGAAAGCAAGTCCACAGTCAATAATGATGATGTCGTCACCAAATTCAAGTGCAGTCATGTTTTTACCAATTTCTCCAACGCCACCAAGGAAAATAACTTTAAGAGCATGTTTATTGAGTTTAAGTTTTTCAATAACTCTTGGTTCTATTGGTTTGTCAATTGCGTCCAACATTTCTTCAGTTGTTGTAGTTTTGTTGTTGTTTTTATTTTGAGGTTTTGTTTTTGCACCAACAGATATCGCCTTATTTGACTCTGGATTTAAAAACACTCTTTTCTTTGTTGTTGGAGTTGTTGCAATCGGCTTTATAGCATCAACAGTTGGCTCTGCTGGTTTAGCTTTTATTATTTGTTTTATTTTTGTCGCAGTGTGTGCGGCTTGTTTTTTTTCTGATGAACTTGATAAAAATTTGTCAATTCTATCCACTATAAAATTCTCCTTAAAAATTATAATATTTAAGCCAAAATGGCATAAAGTTAAAGTTTATTAATGCTTATGCATTATCTTTGTCATTATTTGGGCTGTTAATGATAAGAGTTTCAGAAAGATAGTATCTTTCCCCGCAAGCACCAAGATAAGATGTAAGATTAAATATACAAATGAATATTAATGATGTAGGCAAAGTAATGGTGAGTCCTGCCCCAACAGTGAACACTCCAACAGCAATGTTTATAGCAATTAAACTGATGACTACTATAATAGAGTTTGAAAATATCTTAATAAAACTTTTAGTAACTTTTTTGTGTCCCTTAAAAAGTGATTTAAAAGCTGGTGATTGATACTCTATCATAAAGCATGCTTGAGGTGTGAACAAGCTGATTTTTATTGCAAGTACCAAGACAACCAAAGATATAAGTGCAAAAAGTCCAATTATTATGGTTATTGTTCCATTTATAAAGGCAAAGAAAGCATAAAACAAAAGTGCCAAAATGATGTCAAATGGAAGATTGTATATGACTCTTGCAAATGCATATCTTACTGAAGAGCCAAGCGTAGATATTAAATTTCTTGTATAACCCACGTCAAGAAAACTTGTAAGCTTCATATAAAGTACGCTTGTTGCATTGTAATATGATATGTATTTAAGAAAATCAAATATGAACTTTGCAAAAAACAGAGCAAATATAATATTCACGCCAACTTTTGAAAAATTAGTTGCCAACACGTTTGTAAGATTTAAAAATGCATCTTTACATGCAGTTACTATGTCACTTGGTGATGTATAAATTGTTTCAAAAATATCAGTAAATTGTGCGATAACGCCTTCAGATATAAGTATTTTCATTGCTGGCAAAAATATACAATAAGCTATGCCAAAAGAAAACATAGATATTATGATTAAATACAGCAACTGTTTCCAGACAATGCTAAAATTATTTGTAAGCAATTTAAATGAATTTTTATAAGTCATACTTATTCCCACTCAACTAAAAATATTTAATAAACATTTAACGTTAAAACAATTATAATACTATTTAAAAATAAAATCAAGCATATATAAAGATTTTTGCATTAAAAAAGACGACCTTACCTGGTCGTCTTAAATTAATATTAAATAAAGAAAAATTTATTTTTGGCAATAAAATTATATTTTTTATGCAAATTATGCAAAATTTTGCATATTTATTAGCAAAATATTGATGTTTTTGCGTTTTTATATTCTTGTATTAAGGTATTTATACATCTTTGCATAGTTATCACCAAGCACAGTTTTAAGCTCTTTATTTGTTAAAAATAAACTTAAAGCATATTTTGGATCAAGACTGTCAAAATAATTTTTTAAATAGTCATACTGTTTTTCAGCAAGTTCCAGTTTATAAAAGTCCACACCATATTTCTCTTCAAGTGAAAGGGCTTGTTTTTGTTTATCTTGTTTTTGTTTATCAAGATCCAGTTTATATTCAGCTTCTAATTTTTTAACATTGTTATTAAACTTTATGGCCTCTTGCTTTTCTTTCTCATATTCATCTTTAAGTGAATTGATTTTTTCAGAAAGTTCAATGGCATACTCAATGTCAAGGTTGCCAAGTGCATTTTCCATTTCATTGCTTAAAGAATTGATTTTGTTTTCGTTTTGATAGATATTACTTTGTAAATTGTCAAGAATATCAGAAAGTTCTTTTGCCCTGTCCCCTTCAATTTTTGATATTTCACTTATTACGATCGAAGATCTTGCAAGACCACGTTTAAGTGCTTGATTTTCTGTCTCTTTTCTGCTTGTGTCATAATAATCATTGACTTTATTTACTGAATCATCATTGTTTTTATAGAGTGTTTCGTTGTTTTTAAGAATTTCAGAAATTTTGCTTTCAAATGACTGTTTAGTATTTTGTTTCTTTGTGTCATACTTTACATCAAGTGATTGCTTTGCAAGAGCAGAAAAGTCATCATCACTTTTTTCGTTTACTTTGACCTCTTCAAGTCCAAGAGAGCTTGGTGCATCAATATGATCTTTTGAAGCATAGCTTTTTTTCATCTCATTAAGATCATCAAGAACTTCATTTAAACTTTTCTCTTTAATAGAATTATCTGCTGCCTGTTTTACAGTGCTACCATTTTCAATGCTTGTTTGAGTTGATTTATCTTCAGCACTCATGCTTGTTTCTTCAGCTTGCGTTTCTTGTTTTTTTTCTTTTTCTTCATCTTCTTTTAATTTTTTCTTTATCTCATCAGATATTTTGTAAGTTATCACTTTGTACTCCTCCATAGACTTTTTGTAATCTGATATGTTCAATTTTTGCTAAATTTATATACTTTTGCATATCTTTGATGTATACTTTTGCGTTTTTTATGAATTTGGTTTTATTCTTCATTTATAATCCCTATACTTTTATTTAATCTTGTTACAAGGTGGCTGCCATCAACATTTATGACTGCGTTATATGGCAAATCTACTGCGTTGCTTGTAAGGCTGTAAGAGTTGTCATTGATTGTTATATTTTTCAGCATTATACCTGAATTGTAAAAATAAATCTTAATGCTGTTTGACGCTGGCATATATGCACTTAAGTACTGACCTCTGCCAAACTTTGATATTTTATTGCTGAATATCATATTTTATCCTCTTATTCACTTTCACCAAGTCCAAGTGTCAAGGTCAATTTAACACCCTCATCATCTCCACCTGGCAGGTTATATGTCTTATATGCAACATCATAGGTCTCTGTATTATCAGCCATCTTATCAAGACGAGTGTATGAATTTTTAAGAGCAATACCATACAGTGGCTCTGCTTGACTTGAAGTAAATACCAGTAAAATATCTCCAACAAAAGCAAGGTCTGTGATTGTTGATTGTGTTACGTAAGATGGAATATCTGATATAAACTCTTCCTTTTCACCTTTTTGATGCGTATTGTAAACATGATATGCATTGTTACTATCTTTAAAGGCAAGATATTCGCCATTATATGAAAGATAATAGCTGCCCTGTCCCAAAAAGCTGTCCCCAGCATAGTCATAAGAAGGTGCATAATATAATCTCAAATATGGCGAAGCACTCTTTTCAGACATAATTATTCGCCCACCTGTTGTAATTCCTTGTGTGCTGTTTAAAATTGCATATGTCACAGTAGAGTTCATCGTGAAAGAATTTGTTGTCTCGTTATATTCTTGGCACAGATATGTTGTGCTGTTGTTATATTTGCTTGTCAAAAAATATATTGTTGATGGATTATAGTTGTTTTTATAAAGCGAAATGACTTTATCAGCATAATCAAGGGTTGGGTGTGTAACTTGTGTGTCAACCCAATCCCCACTTTGATTTTTTACAAGTGTAAGTAAAAGTGGTGTTTTTTCTTGTGTGTTTAAAATCAAACCTACTAAAATTTTATTATTTTCTGTTACAATACTGTCTGCAGAGAGCCAGCTGTAGCCATAAGATGTCATATCGTAATAATTGAGTTGAGCATCATATTTTACTGCATTACCGTCAGTTATCTCAAAAATTTGTATGTATGGACTTTGGCTTAAAATGCAGACTATGATGTTACCGCAAATTTGCATACTTATAATATTACTGTGTGGAATAAGACTGGAATTGATTTTTGTGAAAGTATAGTTGTTATAAGTGTAAACATATGTATAGCTGTTTGTAATAAATGCAATAGTTTTACCGTCTTTTGCAATGACTCTTGTTGTAGATGATGTAAATGTCTGGTCAAACATACCAGTAAGTTTGTCACCAAAATTTTTGCTGTATTTGACAACATCATAGCCAGTAACTGTTGTGTTGTTACTGTCTGTGACACTTTCAATAGATTTTACGTTTTCATCAATTTCCAAAATTGCATCTGTTGGATTGTCAGATAATGTTTCACTGTTTGCAGTTTGAACATCATAAGTTCCACACCTTATGCAAACATCTCCGTCATACAGCCCAAGTATTTCTTCAGTTTCACCTGCGCCCAGCTCGGCAATAAATGTAACATTGGCATCTTGACTGTTGCCATATGTGATACTTGACGAAAATTGCACTGCACTTGTTGTGTCAGTCAATGTCCTTGGTACATATGCGCTTGTTGATAAACTGTTACCCCTTATAGCATACAATTTATTATCAGCGACAACAAAATCTTCCCCCAGTATTCTCTTAATTAATTTATTAGAGCCAGCAGTAAACAAGGCTTTTGCACCAGCGGTCAGCTCAAGATAGATAGTGACACGTATCTCAATAGGCTCCCCCGCATCACGAGTGATTGTTAAAACATTATCATCTTCATCTTTTAAAAGCACATGGTTAAAGACGGTTGGATTATATGATGACGAATCAGTTAAGCCAAGCTCGCTGAAAGAAAAGCTGTCTTGGTTTGAGTCGTCAAGGGCAACAAGTTTTTTAATGTAAAGATCATTGTTGCTTGATACATCAGTATTAATCTCCTCTGTTGTTGCGGCATATGTTTTTGCATACGCTCCAAGTTGAGTGTCTGTAAAAGATAATGCTGTGCTGCCAGTTCCAAGAGCAATGTGTGAAGTAAACTGCTGCAGATTTGCAATTTTATTGTAAACGGTTTTCAAAAGAGTATTATAGGCAGTATAGGTTTTGCCTTTAATTTTTATTTCATATTTATTATGTAATTTAAGTTTCATGTTTTCTCCTTATTGTTCTGGGAAATATACACATCTGAAGGCACGTCTGGTCGTGTCGGCAAAGTTATATGCATCATAGTTATAAACACCTCCACCATCTCCGAAATATGATGAAATACAGCCTAATATATATCTGTTTGTATTTCTAAATCTTGTCTTGCTGCAAAAACCTACGTCATTACTTTGTGATATATTTGTTCCTGTTTCTTGAACTCTTGTAAAGCCGAGTTTGTTAATACCGGCAAGTCTTACTGGAACATATGTACTTGTTCCAGCTGTAGGCTTCATCCATATTTCTGGTGGTGTATATGTTGCATAGCTCCATAAGCTGTTTGGGTCATTTTCATCATAGTTATAGTTTTGTACAGTACTGTATGGGTCAATGATTTTCAAATTTCCAGTGTTATATTCAATCCAAAATCCTGCACAATATGTGAATTTTGTGCCATAGTAATCTTCAAATCCAAATAATTTTGTTCTCCCCTCTGTATTTGTACCAAAATACATGCCATTTGCATCAAGGTCACCAGTCACCATACCACCTGATTGTGAAGAAAGACCAACTCCAAGAGAGGTTCTTACATTTGTACTTTTAAATAATATTGCAGATAGACAGCCAAGCAAAGTGAAAATATTGAAAGTAAATGGCTCACATCTGCTGCCTCTAAAGTTTTTCATGCCATCGTAAATTCGTTGGTATCCGCAAGCCCAACCACTTGGTGCAACTGTAATGCCTTTTATTGAACGAGGGCCAATTGTTGCAAGATCGTTACCTGGTGTAAGGTATGCGTCAACATATACTTTTGAAAGTTCTTGTCCTTTATACACGTGTGCCAGACAACAAGCACCATCAAATGTTTCATCTGAAATTTGTATATAGTTATATTGATCATCTGCTGAAATTTTGTAATATATTTTTGGTATTTCAACCATCACGTCCCCAGCGGTTGTGTCGCTTGTTGGTGCAGAAGTGCCATCAGCAAATTTTGTATAGTCATTTGGATTAAGGTATCCCACAACTGCTCCATTTTTAAATAGGCATGGCTTGATTTGATTAAATGGAAATCTGTTAAGCCAACCATTGTCAACAAATGTATTGTTTGCAAAGTCCATATATGCTCCAGAAAAACCAACTGCATCATCGGTATAGGTTGCCCAAGATGCGCCGAGTGGTGCGTTATTGTTGAGTGTTCTGTCAAGTTTAACTCCATAAATAACCGCATGTGGAGTTTGTATTTCATAGGTCTCACTTAAGGCTGTAAGGTTGGCTTGAATTGTGCTTACACTTTGATCTTCAATAAGAGTGTTATAAATTGGCTTTGTGGAAATACTTGCACTTGCGCTGACCTGCAGAGTTTCATGCGAGTTGTTCACTATTGCAACATCAACATATTTTGTGACAACGGCGGTCAAATCTGCTGAAATAGTTTCAACTTCATCGCAGAGTTCTTGAGAATTTACAGATTTGATAACGTAATTTGAGCCATTTTTTGAAGTTGCTATGATATAGACAAAATCACTGCTAGCTTGCGTAACTGCAAAGACAGAAACAAATTGACTTTGCTGTGAAATATTCACTTTTTTAGGTGTCAAAATACTGTCATTTTTAATAGATGTGTAATAAATCTCGCCATTTTTAATATATGTTATTAAAATATTGTCATCAAGCGAGCTTGGGCATGCACATGCAAAGACGTCAGTTACAGATGTGTCAAGTAATGTTTCTGTTTCACCTGCAAAACATTTTGATACATATAATTTTCCATCGCTGTCCACTCTGCACAGAACAATCTTGTTTTGATCATATGTGTTTTGAAGGGTAAGACTGCTTGTTGTAAAACAGTGACTTATGGCAGAGTTAAGACAAGTGAAACTGTCATGAGATATCGCACTTTCCGATGTGTCTGCAACATAGTAATACAGTTTTTGTGTGTCAATATAAGAAATCAGTATTTTGTTGCTTGCAACTTTTATTGCTCGCATTTCAATGTCTGTGTTGACTGTCTCTGCGTTTATGCCAATGATGATAACCTTTATGTCGTCAATGCTTGCAGAAAATGAAGTCGTAGATGAATCAAACGAAAGTGTCATGCTTGTCGTACCGCTTGTGATTGGGGTAAAAGTTTTAAACAAAATTATCTCGTTTTCACCTGCTGACACTTGTTTGGTTTCTGTATAAATTTTACTGTTGTTTACAGTTATTGAAGCATTTAGTGCCCCACCCGTGGTGACATTTATTTTACATTTTATTTGAAAACAAATCTCCTGACTTTTTACGCAGCTGAATGTTGGAAAATCAATAACGGTTGTGCTTTCATCATTTATGCTTACATTTAAGTTATTTTTATCGAATTCAACAAATCCTTGTGATTGTTGTGAAAACTCGCCCATGTTGGCAAGTTTTTTTTCAAGCTCGCAAACTTTTAAATATGCACTTTTGCCAAAATTCATTTTATACTCTCCTCTTCAGTTTTGAAAATTCGTATCTCAAATTTTTAATGTCGCATACAGAGCTCACAGAACTTATTGTAAATGAAAATTCATAAAGTGGTATTGCACAGGTAAGTCTTTTTGGAAACTCACTCCCACTGATATTAAATATATGTTCAGTTGCATCACTCTTGATTGTGAGTGTGATGTCACCTTTGCTTTGTATTATTATGTTTTTAAGCAGTTTTTGGTGGTAAACATCTCCAATTGTTGTTGTTGGGGATTTCCAAATTTTATTAAGTTGCTGCGTGAAGTACTTACCATTGCTGGTCAGCAAAGATGGTATAAAACTGTTTTCCAGATTGTTTGTTACAAGTGCAATTACAAAGGAATTGTCGTCTTTGTTAAAAGACAAAAGGTTTTTAATATATACTCCGCCTGAAATATTTAAAATATTAAGTTTATTGACATCAATTTCAAACAGAGTATTTGCACAGCTTGAAGTGCTTAAGTCCTCTTCATTGTCTTGAATAAAATTGCAAGCTAAATAATAGCTTCCTTGGCTGTAACATGCGCTGCAGTATTGATTTTTGACATTTTTAAGCCCGTTTTGCAAATTATTTATAACTTTTACAGTGTCAACGCCATCAAATTTGTAAATTCCATCGCTTGCAAGAAAGAATATTTTATCTCCACAAATGCAAACTGAATCTGCGTAAATTTTTCCACTTGAAACAAACAGATTACTTACTGAAAAGCTTGTTTGATCGCCATAGGCTGTCAGCCTTGATATGCCATATTCACGAAATATATAAAGGTGATCCAAAAAGGAAACTACTTTAAGCAGTGCTCCCCTTTCGTCAATCAGTTCAATAAATCCTGCTTCATCAAGACTTAAAGTCCAGTTGGTCGGGTCAAGGTCGTCAGAGAACCATATTGAATTTTTTTCGCCATTTGTTGTGACGAATAATCTTTCATAATGCACTGCCATTGAGGAGATTTTTGGTGCGTCAATAACTTGATAAGGCGCATTGACTCCGTCCCAAACAAGCATACTGTCACTTTCACTTGAAAAGATTATGACGTCTTCTCCATTTAACCTATAACGTGTTGCAACGGGTACCCTTGTGAAAGTTACATCATTTATTTTATAAAGTGTTATTGACTGGTCAAAGAGATTGATATAATAAATCTGCAAAGAGTTACTTATAAAAATAAGCTTATCCTCTCTTTGATTTGTCTGCGAGTTATATTTATAAAAATAGAAAGATTTTACAAAACCTCCTGCATTGTTAAGGTCAAGTGCAAGAGTTGATCTGTCATTGAATTGTGCAAGTTTTTCACCTATGTTTTCAAAGCCAATGCCACACTTCAGTGATCCGTCTTTATTTGAAAAATTTTTATACTTGACTGCGTACTCCATTGAAAGCAATTCACTGTCAACAACTTGATTTAATCCTTTTTCAAAAGATGGAATACTAAGGCTGATTGTGCTTGGTTTTACAAAATTTGTTTTCTCTTTCATTATTTTAACCTTTTACATTTAAATCTTTTTTCTGTGTATCTTGTGTTAAGATTCTTGAGCGAATTGATGAATTTGCTTTCCCACATATTTGCTTCTTCATAAAGTCCTTTTGACAGTGCATATTCGCTTGCAATTCCATAGCAAACTATGAAATAGTCAAGACCAAATGGAAGTTCAATGTCATCTTCGATGCTTTCAATGGCCTCTGGTGCATAGTTATAAAAAACATTGTACTTTGCATTTGCATTGTCAACATTAATAAATTCTGGATAAATGCTGTATTTTACACTTAATCCCAAACAGTTTTTAACGTCTTTTATTGCAACTGCACTTTTTGAAAGTGATGTAAACGATATGACGCCTTCATCAGAAGATGTGACAGTTTCCTCATGTTTCAATGGGTAATATTCCCTTGTGATTTCTCTTACAATATAATTAGTAAAGATTATAAGTTGATTAATTTTTGCAGCTACTTCATCAGATGGGCTGTCATCAGATGTGATTGACAAATAGGTCACAACATCATCAAGTCCCAAAAAAGTAGCTGAAAGTTTTATTATATCTTGTGTCATTTATTTTCTCCTAACTTACTATGTTTCTTATCTGTGATGCGGTAAGGTCACCATCTCCTTTTTTAAGTGCAAAAGAGATGACTTCTTTAAGTTGCTGATCAGACTTGTCACAAATAAGATTATTTTTGTTTTGAGTTAGTTTTTCATTGAAATTATCAATTTCTATAAGAGTTTTTGCAATATTTTCAACTTTTGTCCGATAATATTTAACCAAAAACCCTTCGTCAGGGTATTTGTCATATGAGATAACAAAACTATTTTTTTGTGAAAGGTCATGAAGCTCGTATTTTTGTGAATTTAGGTTGTAAAAAACAGCAAGATGTTCACTAATTTTTTTAAATGAGTCATTTATGTAATAAAGATCATTAATTTCAATAAGTTTTTGTTTTTTCATATCATATCCCTTTTATTAAAAATTGTTATTTTCTCTGCGAAAAACAGAGAAAATAACAATGTGAATTTACGCTTCAGTAATTCCGCAAATTTTTGCTTGACCAATTGGTTGATCACAAATGATATCTGCGTATTTAACCAAAGTTGCGCTATATGTTGGTTTGCCTTGATTTTGTTTTAAGACTCTGCCATCTTCCCCTTCAAGCCATTGCCAATCGCAAAGCTGATGAAGGTTAAACTCTTTTGTATTCAAAAGATACATTGTGTTTGCAGGAACAAACTTATCAGATACAAGTGGAATTCCGTTGTAAGAGATAGATTTATAACCGCCTGCAAGCTCAACAACATCAACGTTAGTTCTGTAAGTATCAAAGTAAATTTGATATCCTCTTTTAACACCGAAAGAGCAAACGATGAAGTCAACTTGGCTTCCTGCGGTCTCGTCAAGCTTATCAATAGCACCTTGCATGATGATATCTGAAATGCTTGTTGTAGCGTTGTTTGAGGTGATGTCTTTGATATGAGGAACCATCCAGTTATATGTTGAACGGCTTAAGCCGTAAAGACTTCCAGTTGTTTTAAATATTGCACCAAGACCTGTAAGTTCTTTGCCGTAAGAGCCCTGAACACAGATTGAATAACCTGATGCAAATGCACTTGCTGTCATTGCAGTTCCGCTTATTGTAACGGTTTTGTTTGCACGGTCAATTGCAGTGATTCTTCTTGCAGTATGACCAGATGCTGGTGTACCACTTGCAGTTGCAACTATGTCAATAAGCATACCTTCAACAATGTTTTGTACATTGTCAACTGTAAGTGTTGTTGTAGTGTTTGCTGTGATTGTTGCAAGCAAGCCAGAGCCGTCACCATAAAGCATTCTGCCAAAGTTAAAGCTGCTTGCTTTGATAAGTCCTTCCATTTCGGCATTAAGAAGGTTAACGAATGCACCTGCATTTGATTGAGATGCTCTTATTGCTTTGTCTGAAAGTTCAATTTTACCATAAAGGTTTTTAAGGTCAAGAACGAATTGCGCATATGTGTTTCCAGCTGCTGTTGGAAGGTCGCCATCTTCGTCTCCTGCCCCGATACCACCGTTGATTCCATATGGGGCAACTTTTCTGATTTCTTTTCCCCAAACATCAGAGGTGGTTTGATTAATCCTTGCAAGAAGTGGGTTGATACCAGTGTTAAGCTGATCAGTTACAACACCAAGATATACCTGCTTCAATGCATTGTCGGCTGTAGATAATGTTACCATTTTGTCTCCTTATTTTTGTAATAGTTTAGTTAATATTAAAGAAGCTTCTTTTAAGTTTTTTGGTTTGTCAGCTGGTGGGGTTAAAGACACATTGTCTGCCTGACCAGTGATGACTTTTACCGGGTTCTTTTTGTTTATTATTGAAGATAAATAATCATTAATAATCTTATCTTTAATTTGATTGTTACTGTATATATTATCTTCCAAAAATTTTTGGTCAGTTAGATAAGATGCAGGTTCTTTATAGTTATGATTTTTTACGATTGCATAGGCATAGTCAAGACAATTTGGACTGGTTGCAAGTGATTTATCTTCCATGAGTAATTTTGCAATGTCTTTTGAGTATTGTTTTGCGTCTTGATTGGCATTAAAAAATGTCATAGCTTTATTTGTCCAATCACTTTTTTGATAGGCATATTTTTTCTCTTCTGCAAGATTTTCATTTTTAAAATCTGCATTTTGCGCATTATTTTGTGTGAAATTAGCATTAATTTGGTTTAAATTGTCTATATTATCGATATTTTCTGTTGTTTTATTTTGTTTTAAAATTGCAGATAGTTGTTGACTTTTTTTTGTAAATTCTTTTTGCAAATTGTTATATGCCTCGTAAAGAGTTGTTGCATCTTTAAACTTTCCAAATGAAGTGGAGCCAATATTTTCACTGCAATTACTGTCGCCCTCTTCCCCTTGTGTGTTTTGTACACCTACGTATGCGGTATTGTCAGTGTTGATTGTTGGTTGTTCCATGTTTAAAATTTCTTCCATAATCAGTTCCTTAAATTATTTAAATAATCATTTGCCTGCTGAATTTTAAGTTCTTCAACAGCATATTTCATTGACTTATGTGAAAGTATGTGTTGCTCCAATTTTCTAATGTGCTCTGGACTGTAATTTTGTGATTCGTCTGATAAAATAAATTTAGTGTGTTCAGCAATATGTATATCGTGGTCATCAATTTCAAGCGGCAAAATATCAGTAAGATTAACATTTTCCTTGATTGCTCTTTTGATATGTTGCTTTGTAATGTCTTCACCAGTATCCCAAATACCAAAGCCTAATGCTTCCAAAAGTTTTGCACGATTTCTGTTATTAAGTTTACCATTTTCATCAAATAATAATCCTGCTCTATAAAGGTCAAGCAGCATGTTCTTTCTTTGTGCTGGGGTTTCGGTAAGTTCGTTTATTGTGTCAAGTACAACATCATCATTTGTGAGGTCACTTCCACTCCAATAGTAAATCTCTATGTCACCCCTTTCATCACATGATCTGCTCAATCTTTTTATACTTGCAAACTGTTTGTAAAGTCTTATTATAAATTGAGCAATTTTTTTCACTGCGCAGCGTATATATTCTGCAGTAACTGAAAGTCTTGTTTCATCTTGTTCGATTAAAAGGTTAAGAGCAGTTCCGCTTGATACTGATGATGGTACTGTGCTGTCGCGCATAAATTCACTTACGCCGCTTACTGTGATGAATTCATTTAAAAGCCTGTCCTCTTCGGTGTTGAATTCATAAGGAATTGAGCCGGCATCTATGAATTTTGGTGGGGTTGTACCATTTCTGTAAACGAGTATCTTGCCAGGTGCAAGGCCTTCCTCTTCAATGTTGTCAATATCAACCGAACCATCTTCAACTGCAAGCACTCCACTTGCAAGTCTTGCAATAAATTCATGTTTTCTGTTCTTTAGTGCGTTATAAGCTCTTTGAATTGGAATACATCTTTCAATTACACTTGTGCCCCAAAAACTTCCAACTTGATTTGTTGATACTTGTTTAATAAATGGGTATGACCTTTCAGCATCTTTGCCAAGTCCATAAGGCAACTCACCATCATATAAAAGTTTTCCACCTGCAACAATAGTAAGATGACCATTTGGGAAAATCGCAGAAGGTTTTGAGTATTTTTCAATCACAAGGCAATGATCATGCTTGACAGCATGGGTAAGCTTTGGAATATTGCTGGCTCCTGACATAGCACCTTGGCTGAAAGTATTTTCAAAAGAAATGGTATCAATGTCTTTTCCATTTACTTCCTTGTTCCAAATTTCTTTTATTTTTTGAATTGGGTATGCCCTTGCATGGATAATGCTTTCACAGTTTTCAATGTCATAATTGCCAGCAGAATCTGGGTAGATTTCAAATGGAGGACAAATACTTATTGAAACGTCACCATTTTTTATGTCTTTACCATTTTCTTGTGCTATTGTCTCTCCAAGATTGTCGTCCCAAACAACTTTGTAAAAGCATGTTCCAGTAACTTCACTCCAAATTGTTGCACTTGTTATCAGCTCTGATAAATTTATTCTGTCAGTAGTTGACTCAAGTATTGACTTTGAAAGTTTTGCACAATACAGGTCACCCTGTTCGTTGCTTGAAGGTCTGACTGAAACTGTAGGTCTAACTTTCCCAAGCTTTGCAAGTCTTGTTTCAATGATTGGTGCAATATGGTTGTAAACTTCCCTTTCTTCCCAATAATAATTTTTTCCACTGTCTTCAATTTCACCTGATGGCAGTATGCAAGAGTATTGATTTCCAAGCATGAAATTCATGTTAAGTTGCCATGCAAGTTCATATGGTCTGCGCTCTTGACTGCGCCTGTTAAAGTCTTTTTCTATGTCAGTAATAATTTTTTTATCAAGTTCTTCATTATAATAATATTCAGCTGTTTTTTGTGTTTTTGACATATTTTTCTTGTTTTTTGTATTAATATTTGCGTTTTTTATTTCCATTTTCACTTGTTTTATCTCCAATTTGTTTATTATGTTTTTTAGTAAATTCTTTAATCTCTTTCACCAGTGCATCAAAGCAGTTTTCGCAAAAGTTTATGCAACCATTGCGACTGTCTGTATGCAAAGATGTTGTCGCAAGGTTGTGACAGCTTCGTCCATCACATCTTACATTAATCAAACAAGATTCAACTTTCATCTTCCACCTCCTTCTCTATGTTTTTAAGACTCTCAAGTATGTTGTCTTTCAGTTTAATAAGCTCTTCATCTGACAGATTTTCCAGATTATCATTTTTGTTATCATCATTGTTGAAATTTTCAAGCAATATTTTGATTGCAAGCATATCTGGTGGAATATGATGAGTTGTTATTTTCTTTTTTAAAAGAGTAAGCTGTTTTTCTTGATTGTTTTGACAGGATCTAATTTTCTTTTTTACAACAACTTTTTCAGTTTCTATTGTCTCTTGCAAAATATCATCAAATGAAAGTTGTTTGTCAGTTGTTGGCATTTTCTGATACTCATATGTTTCCTCTGTATAGTCATAGCCTTCAGCTTTTTTAATAAGTATTTCTTTAATTTTTTCTGCAAGTTCATTGTTTATCACATCTTTTCGTTCCTATCGGCACAAGAATATCATGACATATTAATAAAACAAAAGTTCCAGTGGCACAAAAAATCCTATTTATTTCTGTTTCGTAAAATCTGCTTATACAGCTTTTCTTTATTTTTCTGTATTTCAGTTTTTTTAGCTTGTGGCCTTGTGTTTTCTGGTCTGCTCATAATATAGTATCTTAATTCATCAAGGGCATGGTCATCAAATTTTACAGGGTTGTCGCCTTCGCTCCAATAATAGTTTTTGATCTCACGTATAAGGTTTGTGCAATGTGAAAATATAAAAAGCTTACTTCTGCCATCAGCACTTTTTAAATAACTTTTCACTCTGTTTATACCTGTAAAAAGATCTTTATTGACTTTTGGGTTGACTGATATGCCGTTTTCAAAGAAAAGCTCTGTCACACTCTTACTTGATGCAAGGGTTTTCTGATTTGCTGCACTATCTATCAGTGCTTCAATATTGCCATCTTTACGTCTTGGCCAACCAAGGTTTTTTGCTATTTCTTTAATTTTTTCCGCGTGATAAGCCACTTCTTTGCCGGCTTCAAAATGTTCGGCGATAACATATATATTTCCATCATAGTCGCATGCATAAAAATGAGCAGAGAGTGGATTGTTAAGCCCTGGGTCAATGGATATCTGATCATAATATTCGTGTGGTATGTCAAACGGTTCTATCACATGAATACTTGGGTCAAATTCCTTATAAACCATACTTTTATTGTTTGCAAGAAACTTACCATAGCGTCTTGCAGTTAGTTCCTCCTCACTCATGGAAGCAGTAAGGCGTTTTAATTCATCTTCGCTGAGATAAGGATTGTCTGCCCACTCCATAAAAAGACAAAAGACTTCTGGATCATCGGAAGCATTCAAATAGATTTGATCATAAATATAAGTTTGACCTTTCAGTGGGGTCATTGTGCCAAAAATATCTCCACACTTGTCAAGCACACGCATTTTACACTCGTTATATATGTCTTCAGGTGGCTCTTCGTCAAACCAGACAAAATCAAGAGATGTTCCTTGGAACTTCTCTCTACCCTCTTCACAAGATTTAAAACTGATTCTGGAAGTTCCGCCAAAGCTGTTTTTGACAACAATGGTGTCAATCACGCCATATTCTGGTGAAGAACGTTTGCCAGTATTCATGATGATATCTTCAATATAGGCTTTATCAAGGTATTTAAGTATTTTATCTTGTGCAACTTCTTTTTGTACTTTTGTTGAAAGACTTACAACCCAGCCAAACACATTGTCTTTATTTTCGCGATATGGATGAATACCTCTTGCCATCCAAACTGTTTCCACTGCACCGCATTCTGTTTTTCCGCTTCGGTTGCCACCAAAGACCCAACGATTTCTTTTTGGGCACTTGTGAAAAGCTACTTGTTTTTTGTGAACTATTTTGCCTGTATTGTATCTGTTAAGTGCATTGTTTTTTCTTCGTTTAATTTCAGAATTTATATTTATTGCTTTTATTAAATTGTCAATGAATTCTTTATTTTGCATGTTATTTTCCATATATAATTTTCATTAAAAAACGCAAAAATGATATTAAATTTGCTAAAATTTACTGTAAATTGCTTGATTTTTACAAAAATTTTAATAATTTTTCATTATTTATTTTTCTTTATATAATTTTATAAAGTGACAATAATTGTGATTATTTTTTTATTAAATTTGCACTATTTATTGT
>CAKJZE010000010.1 GCA_918285425.1 Clostridiales bacterium | reverse complement strand
AAGTGAGCCTTCAGGATTTGCAAGCCTTGCAAGTGCCACTTCTAAAAGTGGGTCAGGCAAAGCTTCAAGACCAATTGTGTTTTTAATTGTTTCAATGGCATCAAGTTGTACAAGTGCTGCATTTATACTTTTGTCAATGTTTGCCGCAATGCAGTTTGCCTGTCTGTTGACAAGGTTTCTCATCTCACGCCCTGCACGTTGGTTTTCAAGCTCAAGCAAACTCTTCACCGCACCAAACAAACCAAGTACTGCAGAGATACTGTCAGCTTCTTTAATATACACCACCGCAGTCTCTCCACGTTCCACAATTCTGCTTATAACCCCAAGTTGACCAAGCAGGTTAGAAATTTTTTCTGCCTGAATATGATTTTGTACCACCCACTCCATGTGATAGCCACTGTTTTTGCCTGTTTGCGAGAAGTTTGCAACATCAACAGGTGAAGGCACACTTATGCTGCCTGCACCCAAAAACATACCTTTAAGATAGGCAATTTTTGCATCATCTTCGATGGTTAAAGCATTATCACCCAGACGATTTATTGTAAATTCGCCTGACTTATTAAACTCCAAAATTCCAAGTTCTGTCAAAATTTGTCTTCCAACAGAGCTTTCAACTGAAATTTCTTTTCTTGTTTTCTGTTTAAAACCAACATTAGTGTCCTCTTCAGATAACTTTGCAGACGTATAGTTACTGGTGATAATATTTTTTATAAATTCAATAAAAGTATTGTTTTCGCTTGAGATTGTGAAAGAAATTCCTTTACCAGGTGTAATCACAAGGCTTCCAGCAGAAAGAATTGCACCACAAAGCAAGGCACTGTCAGTGTCTTTATCACGAACCAGATTACACAATTCTTGTTTTACATCTGCTGAAAAACTCATTTGTACTCCTTTTGTATTCTCTACTTGTAAATTTTATCTAAATTTACAATTCTGTCAAGAGGTATTTTATTTCTTTTTACAAAATCAAGTGCATTAGCTACATTTGCAATATTTTCTTTCTTATGAGCATCTGAAGATAAGATAAACTTACAACCACTGGCGATCAAAACTGGTGCATCACTATCTTCAAAATTCATATGTTTATTATTTATTTCAATCAAAGTACCTTTTTCCGCCGCCACTTTAAGCACTTTTTCAAGGTCAACCTTAATATAGGTGTTAAGATGAGTTATTACTGCAACATTATATCTGTTCAGCAAATTAATATAGGCTTGTGTATTAATTTGTTTTTGCTTTTCTGAATTAAATATTTTTCTGAAAGGATTGACAAAGTTATTTATCGCTCCCCTATGAAATCCCACAAAAAGATGATCAAGTAATTTTATCTCATCTTCCTTAAGGTCAATTTTTCCGTCTTTGCCCACAAGGTTTGCTTCAATTGAAAAATATAAATTCATATCTGTTGTATTTTTCAACTGTTCAAGCTCTTGTTTAGCTTTTAAAATATTCTTTCTTCTTATTCCAAAAAGCAAGTGCCCTGGTCCATGGTCTGAAATGCCATAGCTTTTCAGTCCCTTATTTTTCGCAGCATTCACCATCTGCGCAATAGTATTTTTGCCATGGTTATTTTTGCTGTATTTTGTATGTGTATGAAAATCACCTGTTAAGTTCATCAGTTTCTCCTATATATTCAATTTCTCTTTGCAGTGTTACATTAAATTTTTGTTTAACTTTTTCTTGAACAAGACTTATAAGTTTTTTTACTTGCCCATCACTTGCACCATTGTTTATTATGAAATTTGCATGTTTTTCACTGACACAGGCCCTGCCGACTTTCATGCCTTTCAGTCCAGCATCATCAATAAGTTTTCCTGCAGGTGCAATTTCAGTATTGCTAAACACGCTTCCCGCACTTTTCCCCTTTGGCTGCTTGCTTAATCTTTGACTTATAATATAGTTAATTTGTTCACGAATCTTTGCTTCACTTTCACGAACAAGTTTAAAATAAGCATTAAGCACAACCGCATTTGAATTTAATAAAGATGTTTTGTGCACACCAACTTCTATATCGCAAGGTTTAAGCTTTTTGACCTTTCCATCAAGCAAAACCTCAACGCTTAAAAGATGGTCAAAAATTGCACAGCCAAATGCACTGGCGTTCATGGCAACCATACCACCCACAGTCGCAGGTATGCCATACAAACTTTCAAGACCTGAAAGGCCATGATGCATACACCACATGATAACTTGATTTATATTTGCACCGCAAGCAACAGAAATTTCATCATCTTTGCAGGAAATTTCTTCTTTCATATCACGTGTACAAACAATCACAAGGTCAGTGCCACTGCTTGGTGCCAAAAGATTGCTTCCATTTCCAATCACTTTATACTCAATGTTATGGGCTGACAAAGTGTTTATGCACTGCACCAGCTGCTTTACAGAATGTGGCAACACAATCACAGCACTGCCACCAATACCAAAAGTGGTATATTTCGCAAGTCTGTCTTTTACAATATTCAGTTGTGGTAAAAGAGCTTTGATCTCTCTTATATACATATATTCTACCCCATAATTGCGTAAATTTCAAACTTTTATCACTCATTTATGAAAATTTTGTTTATATTTATAAAATTATATGTATTAAATATTTAAAAACAGTTACGCACAACCGTATTTTCATTTATTGCAACTTCAAGATCATGCAGTGGCTCACCTTGGTCATAGATCTTCAGACCACAAACAGAAATCATGCCCACATCAGCAAGCAAGGATTGAATATTTGCTGTAAGTAAAAATTTAACAAAGCCACAACAAACATTATATTTTGCTTGCTCTGTGCTACAAATTCCCATGTACTGCACAAGGTCTGTATAGTTTCCAAGCGGCTGACAAATAAGGTCCTGTTGTTTGCCTGCAAGCACCCTGCCCTGCATGCGAATAATATCCCTTTGCGATCCCAGCAAAACAGAGGATCCACCCAACACAAAACTTGCATAGGCCTGATACGGAGTCTGCGTGCTGTAATTTATGTCCACAACACCACTTTCTGAAAGCTGCACAAGGCTGACATCTGTAAAAGTTCTGCTGAAAGCATCAAAAGCACCAGTAAACTCATTTTGTCCAAAGGTTATGCTGTAAATATTTTTTTCTTTTTTTCGCAATTTCTGCGTGTAATTTAAAGAAAGTGCAATTGCCTTAAGATCACCATTAAATTCTTTTCCAGCAGCCTGTATCTTTTCCGTGCATGACAAAAGTGCATAGCCTCCCGTCATAAAAGCCACAGCCACCTGCCTTGTGCCATACAGCCCAGAGGCATAGAAGTTTGGCATCGTCAACCCTTCAAAAATTTGATCAAAAGGTACAAGATGTTTAACAAAATACTTGCCAATACCAGTGCCAAAACTAACCATATCTGGAATAACACCATTTTTAAGGCTCTCTTGCATCTGATCTATGGACAAGTTTTCCACCTTAATCAGTGCACCTTTATTAAGTTTTTCATACTTTGCCGCAACATTTTGCAAAAATACACTTTTAGGCAAATTTCCACCCTCAAATATATCAATATTCCACACTGTTAAAACACCTTGGTATTCCGCCTCTTGCCCTATAAATTTGGCTTTCAACAAGTCTTTGTTCTCACCCATTAACCGTACCATTGGAAGCAAAGTAAGCACCACAATCAAAACAACAATAAGCG
>CAKJZE010000009.1 GCA_918285425.1 Clostridiales bacterium | reverse complement strand
CCATATATGCAGACGAAGTTGACCTTATTATGTCTGGTAAAAAGGCAGATGAGATTATCGCTTTTATGGACAAAAAGTTAAAAGCAAAAGAAGAAGAAAAACACCAAAAAGAAAGTGTTGATGAAAACCTCCAAGAAGAAGATTATGTTGACCAACTTCTTAAGATGGCTGCAGAACGTGCTAAACAAAAAGAATTAAATAGTGATTCAAATTTGCTTGCAGAACAAGTAATTACAGAAAATAAGCAAGATATTTCTTTAACTGAAGATCAAAAAGAGCAGACAAATAAAGAAATTGAAAAACCTTTAGCTGAAGAAAAAAGTGCAAATAAAACAGAAAAGAAAACAAATGTTAAAAGTTCTGCTGATAATGCACCAAAAAGGAAAAGTACTGCAAGTGCATCAAAGAAGACTGCATCAGGAACAAAGAAAAAATCATCAACATCTTCAAAAAGTGTGAAGGCAGAAAATGAAAAAACAGACGATAAAAAAGGAAATAAATAATGAATTTTAAAAGATTTTCAATATTGGCATCAATAATTGCATCAGTGATTGTGGTTATGGTTGTAATATTTGGATGTTTAAGAATTAACAATGGGCTGGAAATTCATGATCCTGACTCTATTATTGTTTATTCAAAGTCAATAGTTGCATCAGGTGAATACACACAAAGTAACGCACCAAAAACATATAATAAACTTCAAGAACTTTATAAAAATATGACCAACTTAAATATATTTGACTATATGTTTTCAAACAACAACATAAATACAAAACCAACACAAGATCAAGAAAACGAATTTAAACAATGGACTAATGTTAATAAACAAAATGGCTATTGTGTTGAATTTGTTTATGCAGATAACAATAAACAGACTGTGGTGGTTGTGGTTGATGGAGATACAAAAGTTATAGAATTTTACAGTCTTATTACGCAAGTGGAAGAAGATAAAGGTGTTCAAAAAATTGCATTGTATTTCTCAAATTCAACTGGCAGCAGTAAGACATATTCAGACAGTCCAATTGTTGTGATTGGAAAGCAAAAAGAATTTGTAAATTATCTTAAAGAACTTGAATAAAAAGGGGCACCAACCTCTTTTTACTTTATGGGGAAATCATGGAAATTATAAAATATGATGTGAAATTCAGTGAAAATGTTAAAGACCTTTTGGTTGAATTGCAAGAGTATATTGTTGAAATTGATACGTGGCATTTAAATATTATGACACCCGAGTATCGTGAACTTTATTTTGAAAAGACAATGAAAGGTTGCAAGAAAAATCGTGGTGTTATGTTTTTGGCAAAAGATAACGAAAATATTGTTGGTATGATTTGTGGGCATCTTTCGGTTTATGACAAATATGACAGAGTGGACTATAAATGTTTAAAAAGTGGAATTATTGAGGAATTGATTGTTTCAAAAAATGCACGTTCATCTGGGGTTGGTCACACTCTTATTGATGAAATTGAAAAATATTTCAAAGAACTTGGTTGTCATTATTGTCACGTTGATGTTTTTGAACCGAACGTAATTGGAAGAAAGTTTTACAAGAAAAATGGATATACTGAAAGATTGATAAGTTTGTCAAAAAAAATACAATAAAAAATGAAGGGGTTTCCTTCATTTTTATTTTTTTTACTTTTTACACATTAAATCTGAAAAGCATGACGTCGCCGTCTTGAACAACATAGTCTTTGCCTTCAACACGGACTTTTCCTTTTTCTTTTGCCTGAACATAGCCACCACATTCAACAAGGGTTTCATAAGGTACAACTTCTGCACGAATAAATCCTTTTTCAAAGTCTGTGTGGATTTTTCCCGCCGCCTGTGGTGCTTTATCACCTTTATTAATTGTCCAAGCACGAACTTCCTTTTCGCCGGCAGTAAGAAAAGATATTTGACCAAGTAATTTATATCCAATTTTAATTATTCTGTCAAGACCGCTGCAGGAAAGCCCAAGATCGTCCAAAAACATTTGTCGTTCGTCTTCCTCAAGTTCAGTAAGTTCTTGCTCAACCTTTGCACTTATCACAAGCACTTCAGAGTTTTCATTTTTTGCATACTCTTTTACACGGCGGACGTATTCAATCTCGTCTTCAGGTTTGCCAAGGTCGTTTTCTGAAATGTTGCAAGCATAGATAACTGGCTTTGTTGTCAGTAAAAATAATCCATTAGCAATTGCCTTTTCTTCATCATTAAGTTTTGCCAGTCTTGCAGGTTTACCCTCGTTTAAAAGTACCAAAAGTTTGTCAAGAACATCAACTTCAGCTTTTGCTTCTTTATCGCCTTGACGAGATTTCTTTTCAGCTTTTTCAATGCGTGCATTGACACTTTCAAGGTCTGCAAGAGAAAGTTCTATGTTGATTGTTTCAATATCTCGTATAGGATCAATACTGCCCTCTACGTGAGTGATGTTTGGGTCGTCAAAACAGCGGACAACATGAACAATAGCCTCGCATTCGCGAATGCTTGCCAAAAAGCGGTTGCCAAGACCTTCACCACGCGATGCCCCCTTCACAAGTCCTGCAATATCAACAAATTTAAGTGCCGCATGAGTTATTTTCTTTGTGTTATAAAGTTTACCAAGTACGTCCAATCTTTCATCTGGTACTGCAACCACACCAACGTTTGGCTCAATGGTGCAGAAAGGATAGTTTGCACTTTCCGCCCCAGCTTTTGTGATTGCATTAAATAATGTACTTTTTCCTACATTTGGAAGTCCAACAACGCCAAGTTCCATAATTTTCTCCTTATTGCGTATATTATACATAACTTTTTCAAAAAAATAAAGTCTTTTTGATATTAAAATTCAGCATATGGCATAAAATTGTTTAAGAGGATTTTATGACATTTGTTTATGCAATAATACTTGGGATTTTGCAAGGACTTACAGAATTTTTACCGGTGTCGTCAAGTGGCCACCTTATTTTGTTTGAAAGTATTTTTGGAATTTCTGAAAATAATATGTTTTTTAATATTGTCTTACATGTTGCAACGCTTGTTGCTGTGGTAATTATCTTTTGGAAAGATGTTGTAAATATACTAAAAAATCCTTTTGGAAAACAAATGCAATTTATTGTGCTCGCCACAATACCAACAATAATTATAGCTTTAATATTTAATTATTACATTGATGATTTTACAATGAAAACCTTTCTTGGTTTTGGTTTTTTGTTGTCTGCAATAATAACAGGCTTGACAGCAATTTTACAAAAAAAGATACACATGAAAAACACGGATTTAACTTATAAAAAATCTTTGATTATTGGTGTTGTTCAAGGCTTTGCTGTTATGCCGGGAATAAGTAGGTCTGGAAGTACAATTTGTTCGGGACTGCTTCAGGGAGTAAAGCGTGAAGAAAGTGCATCTTTCAGCTTTTTAATAAGCATTCCTGTCATTCTTGGGGGTATGGCGTTTGAACTTGTTGGCGGCATAAAAAATGGCTTTGGAACAGTGAACTTTACCGCATGTACTCTTGGATTTGTCTTTGCCTTTGTTACTGCAATTTTTACCATAAAACTTATGATGCAATTTGTTAAAAAAGGAAATTGGATTTGGTTTTCATTATATCTTTTTATACTCTCTGTGCTTGTGCTTTTAAATCAATTTGTGTTTGCTTGGTTTTAATTTGATTTTTCTTAATTTGACTATTGACAGTGGATTAAAACTGTACTATAATATTTGAACTTTAATTTTAGGAGTTAATTATGAACAGATATACAATACCAAATTTATTTAAATTCAAAAGCAAAAGAAAAATAAGTGCGGCGCTTTCTTCTGTAAAACATAGAAATGGAAAAGGTTATGCCCTTATAGTTGGAGATAATATTGTTGACGCAGGGAAAATCGTTGTTGATGATATTAAATTTATTTCATGTGAAAATAAAGGTAAATTTTTTGCAGAAAAGAATGATGGAACACTTGTTCTTGCTGATTTTTATAGTGGTGCATGCAACGAAATTATTATTGAAAAAAATCCAGATGAGGTTGAAACTTATAAAAATTATGCTGGTTATAAAATACCTGAAGGATATCTTATACACGACAGAGAAAATGACTTAAAATATATCATTTATGCCGAAAAAGAAAATGGCCAATACACAAGTAAAAGTTTCATTTCTGAAGCATATAAATTCATAGCTGGAACAAATTCAGAAACTGGCTTAAGAAAGGTTATTCCAGACAGATTACATGATAATGGATTTTTAATATTTGAAAACAATAAAGACAATATTTATTACTATATTGATGAATATGGGAAAAGAAAATCTGATTACATCAAATCAGAAAGCAATATTGATGAAAATGGAAATAAAACCGTTCTTTGTTTTGACGACGGTGATGAAAAATTTAGATATTATCTAACAAATAAAGCGTATGAACAAATATCTTTTGGTTATGATAAAATTTTACCTATTGCTGATAAATATGTTGGAACAAGATATTCAGAAAAGAAAAACAATTTAAACATTGTTGCTAAAGTTGAAGAAAATGTTTTACTTGATAAAAAGGGTGATAGATTGACTGCAAACTTTGGAAAATATTATGCACTTGCAAATGGTGACTTTTTAATTCGCCCAGAAGGCATGAATAATTTTAAACTTATTGATGGAATTAGCTTTAAAGTGAAGGAAAGTGATATTAAAAATCCAATTGTTTGTGAAAAGCTTGATATTTTCTTTGCAAAACAAAAAGGTGTTGCTACAATTTTTGGAGATAACAGCAAAACAAGAGGTGAAATTGATCCTATTGTTGCAATTGCTGTAATGAATAAATTAAATGGCAAAAAGATTCCTGCAAGTGCCATTGACTATATCATTGAAAACCAAATTGATATTGAGCCAACACTTGATGCATTTGCAATTCAATTAAATGCAAACAGAATGATGAGATCTGAAGACCCAGCAATGCAGCATGCATGTGAAAGATCTTTAAAAGAAGTAAGAAATGCTCTTTATAATTCATCTGCAAACAGAATTAAAAAATACAACAAGCAAATTAAAGATATAAACCAAACAACAGCTTTGACAGAAAGATTCAAAATTGCCCTTGGAAACAGTAAGTATTCAAGAAGAAGAAAAGTGACTAAACAAAATCAAGCAAATTCAAATAATTCTGTTAAGCAAATGGAAATTGATTTATCTGAAGTTGATGGTTTTAAACAACTTGAAATTAATTTATCAGAAGATGAACAAGGTAAAAAATAAATAAAAAACACTGACAACAAGTCAGTGTTTTTTTGTATCCTAGTGACAGTCACGTGTTGTACATGCACTCTTTTCACTGGAATTTCTTGTGCAATTTTTAGTTTTGCACTTTTTGCTTTCGCGTTTTTTCATATCGTACTCTCCTTTTAGTGTACTGCAAATAGTATGAGATGATATGAGATAAATTATACATTAGATTAATTTATTTTTGACCAGGTGTTTTACTGAAAGGTGTATCAACGTTGATATTAGACATAGATTTTTCTTTGTCAGAAGGAACTTCAGACACTTTACCGTTTTCAATTAAGAAATGTCTGTTTATAATATCTTCCACAACATTAATTGCGGAAAAGATAAGAATTGTTTGACGACTTTTTAATGAAGTTAAAGTATTTTTAATTTGCTTTTGTTCTTTTTCAGAAAGTCCAACTGGAAATTCATAAATCATCAAAATATCACACTTTGTAATCAGGGTGCGAGCCAGCCCAAGTAAAAACTTTTGTCCATCAGTTAAAGCTGTTGGGTTAAGACTTAAATTGGTATTATAGCCATCTGGCAGCGCCATAATTGCGTCATGTATTCCAACTTTTTTACATGCTTCATAGATATATTTTTTATTTGGATTAATAAGTTTTAAATTTTCCAAAATAGTATCAATGTAAAAATATGGTTTGCTTGTTGTGTAGCTTATTATATGTTTGTAAGAGTCTACGTCAAAATCATAAATATTTACTGTATCAAGAGTGATTGTTCCACTGTCAGGTTTTATTGCACGGCGAAGCATATAAAAAAGTGCCCTTTTACCGCAGTTGCGCTGACCTTCAAATAAGACAACTTCTCCCTTTTGTATCTGTGTGTTAAATTGTTTGATATTGTTTAGTGATTTATCTATTTTTTGTGAAGAAGAGTATTCAACATTTGTGAAAGTTAAAGCTCCAGAAATTTTATTGGTTGAGTTTTTGCCAAAATTAATTATATCTTTTTCACTCATGTCAATTAATGTCTTAACACGCAGTGCTGCAATATTTGCCGTTTCCAGATTGTCAACAAGTCCAAAGAAGTCCACAAATTTAGTAATTGCAGATGTAAGATATGGTGTCAAAACAAAGTATAGTGTCAATGTTAAAACATTATCAGATACAAGTTTTACAATATACAATGTTGCAAGCAATATTATAAATGTATAAAGCAAATAAACCCAGTTATCACGCAAGGATTTTAAAACATTTCTTTTACCATATTTTTTTACAATATTATTTACTCGTCCAAAATACTTATCATGTAATTTTTCTTTAATATTCATATCATTTGCTATGTCACGGTTGTCAATAAGATCTGCAAATGTTTCAGTCATTTTGTCGCGTTCATCATATATATTGTTGCTTAATTTTGCTATTGCGTGATTAAGTGCATTCATTATGAAAAAGACCAAAATTGCTATTGAAAAAATTAAAATACCAACAAGCCAGTTTGTTGTAAAAATGATTACAAGAGTTATGAATGCCTGCACAAGATAGGCACTTTTAAATGCTGTGTAGTCGCAAAAATCTGACAATGTCGTTATATTGTTTGTTATAGTGTTGATAATTTTTTCTTTACTTGTATATTTAAAACTTGCGTCTTCTGCCTTAAAAATTTTGTTAAACAATTGCTCTTGAATTCGTGGATAAATTCTTCCAAGTTGTTTTATGTCAAGCATATATTGAATATGCCATGAAATTATTGATACAAGGAATATGCCAAATGTTATACAAAGATAAAGTATTGCTCCGTTATAGTCTGCAACTGTCATACATGTTATAACTTTTGCTGAAGGTATAGCAGAGATGACGGTACATGCAGATGGTATCATAGATGTCAGCCATTGAAAAAACCACACAGTTTTGTTTGGTTTTGCAATAGTATACCAGTTTTTAAAAGATTGTCTTAATTTTGACATAAAGTTTACTTCCTTTATTAGTATTATACAAGATGAATACTTTTATTTCAAAATCATTTTGTTATTTATTGCGAAAATTTTTAATATTTTTACAAATATGGGCATTTTTGTGTTGAAATGCTTATAATATTATGTTATAATATTATAAAATTTACGAATAGAAATAAGGATAAAGGAAAACATTATGGAAGAAAAAACACCAGTTATTGACCCAAAATGGGATTATAGATTTATGGATTTGGCAAAAACCGTTGCGTCTTGGAGCAGCTGTGTAAGAAATGGCAGACAAGTTGGTGCAGTTATTGTAAAAAATAAAAGAATTCTTACAACAGGTTATAATGGTGCCCCAACGGGAGTGCTTAATTGTCGTGACAAAGGCTATTGTTTACGTGATAAGCTTGGTATTCCAAGTGGAACACGTGCAGAAATGTGCTATGCAATTCATGCAGAGCAAAATGCAATAATTCAGGCTGCAAAAATGGGAATTAGTGTTGAAGGTTCAACAATGTATGTAACTCATCAACCTTGCAGCGTATGCACAAGAATTATTATTAACGCTGGAATTAAACGTGTTGTTTATGGTGTTCCTTATCCAGATGACTTTTCTGCAAAACTTTGGGAAGAGTCTGGTCTTGAAGTTATTAAATTGCCGGAGAAAAATTAAAACCTAGTATATGAAAAAGTTTTTTTCTTATCTTTTGACATTTGTTGTATTGTTTGTTATGGCTGCCACTGGTACCATATTTTTATCAATGTCAAATGGTGACACTGGCAGTGTTCCTGTCAATGTTGATGTTGAAGGTGCACAGGAAACCTCATTTTTTTCTGGTCTGCTTTCAACATTTGAAGAAAATAAACAAATCAATGCAAGTGGTAATATTTATGTAAGTTATAATGGCAATGAATTGCCACTTTATATTTACGCCAATGTTGATTTTGCCGATACTAACAACATTAAGGCAGAAGGTTTTATAAATACAAAAATAAACAATCAATCATTGTCTTTAAATTTCAATTTCTACAACAACATAATTTATATTTCATTTAAAGAAATGAATTTCAAGTTTTCATTAGATGACATTGACACAATTAGATCACAAGCAATGAATCTTATTGGCCTTATTGGCTTTAATCAGAATTTAATTTCATTTGACAACTTTGACTTTGATCTTGACGTAAACCAAATTATGGCGGCACTAAACAATGTTGTTGAAGAGAAGTTAAATAACGGCTTTACAAAAAATATTATAAACATTGAAAATCTTGCTCGTGCAGAATTGATACTTGATGAAAATAATATGATAAAATCTGTAAGTATCAACTCTGAAGATCTTTTTGGGTTTAAAATTTCTGCAAATTTAGCTGTGAATTTTAACAATGAAATCATTATTGCAAATCCAGAGAGTGAGGGTGCAAGTATTAAATATGTCAATGTTGTTGATATTCTTGATTTCACAAGCAAGCTTGCCTCAATGAATAATTTTAAAATGAATATAGATTTTGCAATTGCAAGTGATTTAATTACTGGTTATTTAAAATCAAATGTTCAAGTTGATCTTAATGCTTTTGAGTTTGGTATAAATGTCTGTGATACTGATTTTCTTGGTACTCATAATGCAAATATCATTTATAAAAACAAAAATTTGTATTTAAACTATAACGATATTTATATTTTGGTTTCTCAAGAGGCTATCAGTTCTCTTTCAGATACAATAAAAGAAGTGTTGCTTCCAAACTTACCATCAATCATATCAGATGTTGAAAATAAAATCAGCCAATATGATTTTGATTTTGGTGCGTTGTTTGAAATTATTAACAGCATTGATAAACTTTCATGCACAAAAGATAAATTTGTTTTGAAAATAGGAGAAAACTATTTTGAAATCAATGCCTGCGACAATCTTTTAACTGGTATCACATTAAATTTAAATATTTTTGGCACAAAAATTGACTTAATTGTTGATGTTGAGCAGTGTGAAGATCAAGTTGATGTTGAAAATGCGGAACAATATTTTGATATATACAACATTTATCAGAAAAACAAATCATTTATAGCTGATATGAAATTTGATTTATCTGTAAATACAGACATAAAAATAAATGATCAAAATTGTAACCTCTCATCTGACCTGCTTGTTGATCTTAATACAAACTATGTAAGTGCAAGTGGACTTTTAAATGTTGGTAAAAAATATAACTATCAAATAGTTTATGAAGATGACATAGCCTATTTAAAAATAAATAACTCATTTGTAAAATGTGACATCAACAAGATTAAAGATGTTTTAAAACTTTATGGTATTGATGTTGACAAAGAATTCAACCAAGAAATAACTGAAAATATATCAGAAGAGATTGATAATCAAACTGAAAAATATAAAGCTTACACATTTGATGACATAATTAACAAAATTGACAGTATAAAGGAAATAAAACTTACAAGTGATGGTTTTATTCTTACTGCAGATTTAGTGAAATTTGATATTGATGTAAGTGGAACGCTTAATATTGAATTTAAAGACGGATTAATTCATAAAATAGAGCTTTCAAATATTGTTTATCAGAACAAATATTTAGGCGATGCTGTAATTAATATAAATGCAAATCAATTTGAAAAAACAATTATTAATAAAAGTGATTATTTTGATGTAATGGCTGTTTATGATGATGTTTATAATATTATGGCTTTAAATCAAGCAGTAGTTTATGCAAATGCTAACGTAAAATATAAAAATGATAACTTTGCTCTGCAGTCAAAATTATCATACAATATCAATAATGAATACTATAACGCGATTGGTAAATTTAAATTTAATGATGTTATTAAAGATTTTGACATAAGCTTTTATGATCAAACAGCATTCATCAACATTGAGGATATATTTGTAAAAGCAAGAAAAACAAATATTGAAAGCCTTGTTGGTATGATTGTTAATTATTTTGATTTAAACTCATTAAATTATGAAAATATCATCAGTTCTGTAAACTCATATAAGTTAGTTAATTCAATTAAAAATACTTTTGCAAACTTAGATTTTTCAGACCTTGGACTTATAAGATCGTGTGTTATTAAGGCAAATTGTGTGAAATTGGTTATAGATTCTCACATGTTGGGTTTTAACAAAGATCTGATTGTTATTTTAAATTTAAAGAATAATAAAATACAAGATATTGAAATATTGGATTTACAAATAGATGATGATATAGAGTTGTCATTTAAGATTGCACTTTTCAGAAATGAAGTTGAAACTGTAAAAGTTGACGAAGATCATTATACAGATGTGTTCGCAGTTGTGGAAGATATCCTTGGACTTAAAGATTTAAGACATGCAAGCATTACACTTAATGCAGATGTTCAGTATAAAGGCAACACATATGGTGCAGACATTGCCGGTGCATTTAACCTTGACACAAATTATTACAACCTTGCTGGTCTTGTAAATTATAAAGGAAACAACATTGATCTTGCGTTATCTTATTATAATGATGAGGCATACATTAAATTCCAAGACATATACGTAAAAGCAGAAAAAGAA
>CAKJZE010000008.1 GCA_918285425.1 Clostridiales bacterium | reverse complement strand
ATTCAATGCTTCACTTATTGAAATTATCGTTTTAAGGCTGACATTGATTTTTTTATTTTCCAATTTGTTGATATAGCTTGGGTCTTTGCCCAATCTTAAACTTAACTCATAGGCGGAAAGATTTTGTTTTATTCTTTCCCTCGCCACATTTAGACAAAAAGTTTCAAATTTCATCATTTTTCTCCATCAAGTCAATTCTACAATGATTTGTAATGCACATAATTGACTGACATTCTCAATAATTGAATTATGCTCAATATGTGAAGAAAAATTACGTAATTGCAAAATAAAAAAACCTTTTGAAAGGTTAAAAGGTTTTTTATTATCGTCTAAATTAAATATTAAGATATTGTATAGTCAGAGGCTGGTTGTAAAAAGTTCATGTATTGTTTTTTGTTTGCAAGTTTATTAATGGCGTCTTTTCTTAACTCAAGCCAAAGTCCACTTTCAAGGAAAGAGAACTGGTTATTGTCACTTACAATAATATGGTCAAGCACATCAACATCATTTATAATGCAGTTGGACAATATGTTGCAGGTGAAAGATAAATCTTCATCTGAAGGTCTTGCAATACCGCGTGGGTGATTATGACAAACAATAATTCTGTCGCAATTTCTGAAGATAAGGCTTTTGGTTATATCTTTCATTTGTATTCCCACTTCAGAAGCAGAACCTGTGCCGATTTTGTCACACGAGATGACATGATTGGTTGATGAAAGGCATATTATATAAAATTCTTCCACTGTTTTGCCAACAAAAAGTTTTGCACAATATTCTTTTGCTTCAATTGAATTTGATATTTTGTCTGTGCATTTATTTTTGCTGTATCTGTTTGCAACATTAAGCATAAGATTAAGATAAAGTGCAGTTTGTCTGCCTATGCCATCAATTTGCATAAGGGCTTCAACGGGTGCTTCCAATACATTTGCAAGGCTGCCAAATTTGTTGAGTAGTTTGTGCGCAAGAGGGTTTGTATCAATTCTTGGTAACACAAAGAAAAGCATATATTCAAGCACTTCTACTTCTGAAAACGCATCAAATCCATTTTTAAGGTAAATTTCACGCATTCTTTCCCTGTGTTTTTCATGTATATTTGTTTGTGAAATTGATTTTTCTTTTGTTTTATTCATAACTTTTTGTCCTTTGAATAAAATTTTAATAAATTAATGTATATCTTTTTATTTGCTTTACAAAATTTATTATCATAGCTATAATAATATTATAAAACCAATTTGTCAATTAAAGGAGGAATTTTTATGACTATAGGTGGTTGGATTGCTTTGGGAGTTGTTATTGTTGTACTACTTGCACTTATTGCGTGGATTATTGGAAGTTATAACACTCTTGTACGCTTAAGAAACAACGTTGAAGAATCTTTTTCTGCAATGGATGTTTATATGAAAAAACGCTATGACCTTATACCAAATATTGTGGAAACAGTAAAAGGTTATGCAAAACATGAAAAAGAAACTTTAAATGCAGTTATCACTGCAAGAAATAACGCAGTTGCTGCCTCTGATCCAAAGACAAAAGTTAAAGCTGAAAATGAGATCTCTGGTGCGCTTCGCAACTTGTTTGCTCTTGCTGAAAATTACCCTGATTTAAAAGCTAATACCAACTTTTTGGATCTTCAAGCTCAACTTAAAACTATTGAGACCGAGATTGCAAATTCAAGAAGATATTATAATGCTAATGTAAAAACTTACAATACTAAAATTGAAGTTTTCCCAAGCAACCTTGTTGCTGGCTGGTTTAAATTTGAGAAAAGATCTCTTTTTGAAATTGAAAATGCAGAAGAAAGAAAAAATGTTAAAGTGGAATTTTAAGTAAGTGAAAAAAACAAAATTTATAACTAACATTGTATTTACAATAATCATTGCCTTTTTTGCGCTGATAACTTTTGTCGGCGATGTTGTAGGGTCGGACTATAGTGCTGACCTTACTTTTTATGAGCAGTCGCAAGATATTGTTACTATTACAAACCTTGATATAGATGTTGTGGTGCAAAAAAATAATATTGCCTCTGTCACAGAAAGTTTTGATGTAACTTTTAATCAAGCGGGACTTTCAGAAGTTGTAAGGTATGTACCTTATGCGTCTTATGTTTATCACGAAACAGAAAATGGTGTGGGAAAGAATATTCATTATTCAAAAATTTATGACATTGCTGGCACTGGTGAATATAATGAAAAATGTAAAATTTATCAAGATGAAGAAAATGGCTATTTAACAATAGGCTTGAAATCTTCTGGTGGATTTTATCCAATAAACCAAACTCGCAGTTTTACAATAAGCTATAAAATGGATATGGGCAAAGATACAAACAGTGGCTTTGATGATATTTATTTTAATATTGTTGGCACAAACAGCCTTTTAACCATTGAAAATATCACTTTTCATGTCGCACTTCCTGATGATGTGGAGATTGTGAGGTCTTTAAAAGTTTATTATGGCAAAGCTGGTAGTACAAAAACTTTGGAAGTTGACGCAATCGGTAATATTGTAACTGGCAGTATTGACAGGCTTGGTACATGTGAAGGTATCACAATTCGTGCGGTTTATGAAGATGGCTATTTAGTTTATGATGCAGAGATTTTTGCGTCACAGATTGTAAGTGTGATTGCTGCAATAGTTGCAACTATTTTGGCACTTTTGATAATTTTTAAGTTTACACAAAGAGGCAACTATGCAAAGCCTGTGGAAGTTGCTGCACCAGAAAGTGCAACACCACTGAGTGCAGATGTCTATTTAAACGGTGAATGCAGCGAAAAAGCTATTTCCGCGGGAATAGTTTATTTGGCAAGTAAAGGTTATTTGAAGATTAAGCAACATGATAACAAAAAAATTGAACTTATAAAAATTAAAGATGCTGATGCGAATTTGTCAACTGGTATGAAAACTTTGCAAAATGCAGTTTTCAGTGGCCATAAAGATTCGGTTTTACTTGAAGATCTTACCATGGGTTTTGCAGTATCTGCAAATGCAATAAGATTGGCTGAAAAAACAAAAACAAATGCTATACTTTACGATGAAAAGAAGAAAAAGACAAGAAATATACTTTGTTTACTTTTACTGTTTGCAGCGGCTGTTGCTTTGATAAGCCTGTTTGTCATTTCGGTTGAGTTTTTTGGATTTTATTCTCAAATTTTTGGATTTGTTGTTATAGGAATGATTTTGGTGTTTGCCTTTATGGCGTATATACTCGAAACGAAGTGTCATTATGTGTTTAAGTATATTTGCACTGTGCTTATGATCTTATTGACTGTTGCTTTATATGTGCATTATGGTTATTCGCAGATTGATGGACTCTGGCTTGGTCTTGTTGCATGCTTATTGATTGCCTCGTTGCCAATTTTGGCGCATGGTGAAGCTTTTTATTCAAATGAAGGGAAGATTGCAAAAGGCAGATTGGAAGGTTTTAAAGACTTTATTTTAAAGTGCGAAGTTGCACAACTTAAAATGTTTGCAGAAGAAAATCCATCATATTATTTTGATGTGTTACCTTATGCCTATGTCTTTGGGCTTTCAAATGTTTGGATGGAAAAATTTAAATCAATTGAAATTACTATTCCAGACTGGGTAGAAGTGGAAGGCACGGACATAGTTGATATTATGATCTTTAATTCTATGTTTAACAATTTCATGTTTATTTCTCATAATAACTTTATAAAATCGACTATTGCTATGGCCAAAACATCATCATCTTCCTTTGGCGGTGGAAGTTTTGGTGGCGGATTTGGTGGTGGTGGCTTCTCTGGAGGAGGAGTAGGCGGCGGTGGTTTCGGCGCCCGCTAATTTCAGGGCGAAAATTGCATCGCTAACTGCGTTAACTACAAAATCGCGACACATTCATGTATGGAAATACAATCAAGCGTCGCGATTTTTTGTTGCCTTGTTATCAAAACAATTTTCGCACTGAAATCCTTTGAGGTTTCAGTAAAAAATACAGGAAATATGATTGTTTATAAAAAATGCGAGCGTGGAACTTTTTTGTTTCTTTTTTATATGTGCAAACTCCGCCCTGAAATCCTTTGGGTAATTTAATAAAAAATCATCATTAATATATTAATTTTTAAAATAAATAGTCCGCGCGTTGGAATTTTTTGTTGCCTTTTTATCAAAACAATTTTCGCCCTGAAATCCTTTGGGGTTTCAGTAAAAAAATACAGGAAATATGATTGTTTATAAAAAATGCGAGCGTGGACTTTTTTGTTTCTTTTTTATATGTGCAAACTCCGCCCTGAAATCATGTTATATGAATAGATAGAATTATGATATGCTCAAAAATAAAACAAGATAAATAAGGTGCTGTGTTCTTATTTTAAATGAAATTATATGCCAATATAAAAACGTTGCTTGTGTTAAAAATGGATCGAATTTGAAAAAAACAGTAAAAATTTGAAAATATTTTGAAAAATGTTTAAAATCGCTTGCCTTGTGCAAAAATATTGTGATATATTTTGATTATCAAAAGGGCCTCCTTATGTTGGGGCTCCAAAAAAAATAAGGAGGAAAAAGTATGAATACATTTATCAATCTTCTTGCTGATACTTCTACAGACAGCGGAAATACAATTGTAAACAGTGCTTATGATGCGTTCCAAAATGTTGTTCACATTGTTATGCCTGTTATCATTGCAATCATTTTAACAGTTGGTATTGTTTATGGTATCTTGCTTGGTATCAGATTTGCAAAAGCAGAAGACACAGAAGGAAGGGAGAAAGCAAAACAACAACTTATTAACATGGTTATTGGTGTTGTTGTTGCCGCAGTTATTGCCGCAATCGTTTATGCAGTTCTTGCATCTGGTGCAATAAGAAGCTTGTTCCCTACTAGTCAATCAGGCGAAAAACTTTAATACAATTATTTAAATAGTAGCCACCATTTTGGTGGCTTTTTTTTGTTGCAAAATTTTAAATAAAACATGTGTATAATTCAATATTTAGGAAAATGATGAACCAAATAAAACAGAGCAATTAAACTTTTGCTCTGTTTTTTATTTTTACGGCAATTTTGCATGGTTGTAAGTATTAAGAATACATGACACTGTAGAAAACACACTGCACCGTAATGCAGAACATACCACATTGTCATTCCGAACACGTAGTGGAGGAATCCCGTGTTCCCTTCAGTGAAAGGTGGTACGAAGTAATGAGTACCAAAAGGTTTATAACCCTTTGTCTCACTTTTGTTCGACCGCTTCCCCTTGAGGGGACACAAGAGATACACTCCACTCGCAAAAGTGACATTTTGCTTGGTTGGTATGACACTTGCGAAGCTTTCATTCTTGATGCCTTTATGTGATCTTTAATCGTATTATTTAAAATGTAAAAATCATATCAAATTTTTTTATTTATTATTTATAATAATTTATTATAAATAATACTTATTTTTTACTTTACATTTTAAAAAAAACAAAAAATTTTAAAAAAATCCTTTAAATCGTTTGCTGAATAAGTTTGTTTATGGTATATTATGTATATAAAAATATATAT
>CAKJZE010000007.1 GCA_918285425.1 Clostridiales bacterium | reverse complement strand
CATCACACGCAGCCGTTGTTGCACGTGGTATGGGAACATGCTGTGTTTCGGGTTGTGGTGAAATCAAAATGGATGAAGAGAAAAAGCAATTTACTCTTGCTGGTAAAGTTTACCACGAGGGTGATGGAATTTCTCTTGATGGATCAACTGGTAAAATCTATGGAACAATCATTAAGACAGTTCCTGCAGATCCAAACAGTGGATACTTCGGAAGAATCATGCGTCTTGCTGATAAGTATAAAGCACTTACAGTTAAAACAAACGCTGATACCCCTGCAGATGCAAAACGTGCTGCTGAACTTGGCGCACAAGGTATTGGTCTTTGCCGTACAGAGCATATGTTCTTTGAGCCTGACAGAATTGGCGCTTTCCGTGAGATGATCTGCTCTGACACAAAAGAAGAACGTGAATTTGCACTTGCAAAAATTGAGCCTATGCAACAAAAAGACTTTGAAGGTCTTATGGAAGCTCTTGGTGGCTATCCTGTAACAATCAGATTCCTTGATCCACCACTGCATGAGTTTGTTCCTACAACTGAAGAGGAAATTAAAGCTCTTGCTGAAACTCAAGGAAAGTCAGTTAAACAAATAAAGCAAATTATTTCCGACCTTCACGAAGTTAACCCAATGATGGGACATCGTGGTTGCCGTTTGGCTGTAACATATCCTGAAATTGCAGTTATGCAAACTAAGGCTGTTATCAAAGCTGCAATCAACGTTCAAAAGAAACATGCTGATTGGAAAGTTGTTCCAGAAATCATGATCCCACTTGTTGGCGATATCAAAGAACTTGCATTTGTAAAGAAAGTTGTTGTTGAAACAGCTGATCAAGTTATTGCAGATGCAAAGAGCGATCTTAAATATGAAGTTGGTACTATGATTGAGATTCCTCGTGCAGCTCTTACTGCTGACGAGATTGCAAAAGAAGCTGAATTCTTCTGCTTTGGTACAAACGACCTTACACAAATGACATTTGGTTTCAGCCGTGATGATGCTGGTAAGTTCTTGCCATCATACTATGAGAATAAAATATTTGAGTCAGATCCATTTGCACGTCTTGACACAAACGGTGTTGGTAAACTTATGGATATGGCTGTCACACTTGGAAAGAAAACAAGAAAAGATCTTCACACAGGTATCTGTGGTGAACATGGTGGTGATCCTTCATCAATTGAGTTCTGCCACAAGATTGGTCTTGACTATGTATCTTGCTCTCCATTCAGAGTGCCTATTGCAAGATTGGCTGCAGCACAAGCTAACATTAAATATAAAAGATAAATTTAGCGCCTGACTGTGTTTCTGCCAAACGCTTTCACACACTCATTTATTAATATAAAATCATGCGTGTAAGCATTTGGCGAGCCTTGTCATGCATCTAAATTTAACTTTTATACGGCGTTATGAAAAAAAAGAACTCCACACTTTAAAGTGTGGAGTTTGTTTTGTATTATATTTATTATTATTTTTCTAATTCTTCGTCATTGTTGATACCAAGAAGATTTTTAAGACGGTATAAATCGAAATGACAGTGATTGACAATCTTGTTTTGTGAAGATCTCAGTTCTTGCATGATTTTTTCTGCAGTTTCATAGCCGAGTTTATATTGTTCATCGGTGATAAGGCCTTCTTTGTATGCTTTTTTAAATTCGCCTTCATCATCAAGACGTATATAGTTGAATCCACCAGTTATTGCAGGACACTCCATGGTGACATCAAGATAAAGATCGTCATACCAAATACCTTCTTCATCTTTGCCCATGCCATTGTTGATGTCAAAGTAGAAGCAGAGAGGTCTGTTTTCTTTGTCAAAGAAAACTCTGCAATTGAAGTTGCCTTCAAATGGGATATACTCTAAAATGGTGTATCCTTTGTCCAATCCAACGTATTTTTTTCCATTGCAATATGCTGAAAGTGGCTTGCTGATGTCTTTTACATATTTCAGTGCTATGTAACCATTGAATTTTTTGTCTTCTTCAAAATAAAATTCCTTATCCGTCACTTCACGCATATAGACTTTTTCAACATATTTTTTTCTCATATTTTTGCCCTCCAAATTTTTGGATTTATTGATTTAATTATAACACAAAAATTTTATTGTGCAATACAAAAATACAAAATGTTTAAAAATTAAAAATTTTATAATACAATTGTGATTACAATTTTGATGCAAATTTACAAGTTAAATTATAATAGAAAATTTGATAATAAAATATTCAAAATATATTTGACATTTGATTATAAAGATGATACTATAAAAGCAAGGAGATAGAGGGGTATGGCAAAATTTAAAATTGATGGGGAAAAATTAAATAATAAAAGTCTTAACAGAACAATAAGGCTTAAAAAGGAAACTTATGATAAAATTGTGAAACTCAGCGAAGATAATGGTGTTTCAATCAACAAAGTAATAAATGAATGTATTGATTATGCGTTGTCGCATATGTAATAATAAATATATTTTATAATATCATTGTAAATTGTTGGTTATTATTTAATATAAAATTAATGTTTGCATACTTTGCGTTTTATAAATAAAAAATAATCATTTTTAATTATAAAATTTCTTAATAA
>CAKJZE010000006.1 GCA_918285425.1 Clostridiales bacterium | reverse complement strand
AAAATCATTGAACTTAACACCAGCACGTTCTGCCCTATCATCATAAAGTACTGGTATTTCGCTTGCTTCCAAATTTTCATAGAGTTTCTCTGCAAATCCAACTTGGTTTTCCTTCTTTGTATCAACAACAATTAAGTCCACTTTAAATGGTGCGACACTTATTGGAAGAACAAGTCCCTTTTCGTCATGGTTTTGATCAATAATTGATGCAACCGTTCTCTCCAGTCCAATTCCATAGCAACCCATCTGCATAACTTTGCTTTTGCCATCTGTATCAATATATGTTGTACCAAACTTGTCAGTATATCTTGTTCCAAGTGCAAAAATGTGTCCAAGTTCATTTCCCTTTGAGATATTAAGTTTACCACCACATACAGGACAAACATCATTGTGATCAGCAAAACGTAAATCTGCCCACTCGCATTTAAAGTCAGCATTGTTGACATCAATAAGGTGAATATTCTTTTTGTTGCCACCAACAATAAAGTTTGTCATATTCTTGATTTCATAGTCAGCAATGACACGAACATTACGTAAATCACCAACTGGCCCAACATAGCCCATAACACTGCCAATATTTTTAATCTCTTTTTCAGTCGCAAGCTCAAGTGAAGTTGCTTTCAAAAGTTTCGCAAGTTTAGCCTCATTAACATCCCTATCACCACGAACAAGCACCATAATGATGTTTCCGTCAGCGTTATACACCATGCTTTTTACAAAGTCTACAGGTTCTCTTTGAAGCATTTTTACAAGGTCTATGACACGTTTTGTATCAGGAGTTACAATCTCTTTATATGTACCCTTATACTTCATATTTTCAGTATATGTATCTTTTATTTCAACTGTTTCAAGATTTGCAGCAAAGCCACATTCATCACAAAAAGCGATATCAGCTTCACCTTCTGGCCCAACAGCCATATACTCATGGCAATAAAGACCACCCATAGCACCACTGTCTGCCAAAACAGGTACAGTTTTAATGCCAAGTTTTGCAAAGAAATCTGTATATGCTTTGCTCATTCTAGCATAGTATTTTTCCAAATCTGGAATATCTTTATGGAAGGAATAAGCATCTTTCATAATAAACTCACGTGCGCGAACAACGCCATCACGTGGTCTTATTTCATCACGATGTTTTTGCTGAATTTGATAAATTGAAAATGGCAAATCGTTATAGCTCTGAACATAGCTTCCTGCAACAAGGGTTGCATACTCCTCATTAGTTGGACTTATTGCATACTCATTTCCACTTCTGTCAGAAAGTTTAAACATTTCTTTACCAAAAGCATTCCATCTTCCACTTTTATCCAAAGTCTCTTTAGATACAAGAATTGGGAACTTCATTTCGTTACAGTCCACACTATCCATTGCACGTCTTAAGTGATAACTGACTTTACGAAGAATCATATTAAAATAAGGAAGATAATGAAAAAGACCAGCAGATACTTTTTTGATCATTCCTGCGCGCACCATAAAGCTCATAGCTGTGCTGTCACAATCTTTTGGCTCTTCCCTTTGTGTTTTAAGTAAAAATTTACTATATCTCATTTTATTTCTCCTGTGAATAGTTTTATTATAAATTAAGAAAAATTAAAAAGCAACCTTTTAAATAATTTAAATCACACATTTTAAAGTTCTTTTACTTCATTCATCAACTCAACCATATCATCAACATCTTGATAAATTGATTTATTTATATTAACCTGCTCAATAACATTATCAATTCTTACATCAATATTTTTATAATATCTGTTGAGGTCAAACAACAAATCTTTAAAGTTATCAATATTATTCATAGTCTTTTTGCAATTGTATGATTGTTTTATTACTTCCCTCACTTCAGTCACTTGTTCATCAATTTCCTTGATTTCATTATTAAATTGCTTACGGTTAATCATAATTGTTGTAATTACGTCCTCGCAAGAATTGGCAAAAGATTGTAAATTATAAGGTCCATTATTCATTGCATTTGCATTACCTTGTAAATATGCTGGAATATATTGCTCTATAGATGACAAATCCTCTTCAACAGTACTTAAGTATGCATTATGCTCTTCAATCAGCTCTATTCCTTTATTACATAAAACATCAGTATCATTACAAATATTATTTAATTTCCCCATTAAATTATCTCCTACAACAAATATACTATAAATAAATAACAAATTCAAGACAAAGATTAAAATTTTTAAAAGTAAAATAAAAAAGACTGCGTTTTATGCAGTCTATTTTAAACATTCACGAATTCCAGTATTGTATTTTTCCGCCACACGATCTTCAGATAACTTGTCAATTATCAAATTTACTGACAGTCTGGTCGCCAACTTTTCTTTTTCATATTCTTTCAATTCTTGATCCATACTCTTTTTTAAATCATCAAATCGTGAACTGTACTTAAATTTCTTTAAATTTGCAGCATATTCACGAATATCTGCAACAGAGCTTGAAAATTGTGCTTGGTCATATTCCATATTTCCAAGAATTGATACAAGATTTCTTTTTATAAGAGTTGGAAAATCTTTCATAGCGTTTAATTCTTTAGGTGACTTTGCAATATCTTTAAGATCAATTTGAGCTTCTTTCAATTCTTTATTCAAGTCAATAGTCTCTTGTATAATTTGCAGTTGTTCATTATACTCTTCAATTTTTTTGATGCCTTCATCAATTTTACCTATTGTAAAATAAACATATTTACTGAGCTCATTGAATAAATTTTCATCATCCATATTACGTACCTCTATGTCCTGATTATACACCAAATCTTAAGAAATTGCAATACCCATTTTACCACTTGATGCAGAAAAAAAACAGCCATGATTGGCCGTTTTTAAACTTTTGGTTGATCAGCATTTTTTAATATCTCATCAATTCTCTGGCTGTCATTGCTTGCGCCTAGTGATATAACAGGAATCTCAACCTCATCTAACAGTGCACGAAAAAGACCAAAATTACCACGATAAAAATCATTAAAAACTTTTGAACAATATTCTTTATCAGACTCTCCGACATTTTGTAATTCATCATCCAATTTTTTTAACCAAGCGTTCGTGTATGCTTTCAATTTAAAAATTCCCATCACAATTGAAGGCATTTCAATATCATATTTCTCCTTAAATGCTTTTGCAGACTTTTCACGCTCATTTGAATTATCTTTTTGCATCACCAAAGTATAAAATTTTGAATGCAATTTCATAATTTCATTTTTTTCATCATCAAGCGAACGTGCCGCAATATTTACTTTATTTAAAAATTCTTCTCGAGTCATAATAAACCTCCATAAATTTGTCTATGTTTTTCACATCTGCTTTTAATTCATTTTCAAAACTTATTAAATTACAAATTGTTCATTTGTCAAGATTAAATTAAAACAACACCATATGAATCGCTGTGATTATACCTTAAAGAACATATGTTGTCAACAATATTTATTTTATTAACTATTACAACCCCATAGCTTTTCTTGCACGAGCAACCGTTTCTCTGGCAATAATTTGAGTTTTTTTGCTTCCTTCAGTCAAGATTTTTTCAACTTCATCGTAATGAGTGATATAATAGTTGTATTTATCTCTCATTGGTGAAAGTACGCTGTCCATCATTTCAAAGAGTGCGTTTTTAGCGTCTGCCCAAGAAATACCATTTGCATAAATTTTAGCCATTTGTTCACATTGTTCTTTACTTGCAAACAATTTGTAAAGATTGAAAAGTGTACAATCAGTTGACTTTGGTTCTGTTGGCAAACTGCTGTCAGTCTTTATGCCTGCAATTAATTTTTTCAATTCTTCCCTACTGCAAAAAAGAGGAATTTGATTGCCATAGCTTTTGCTCATTTTTCTGCCATCAAGACCAGGAATGGTTGCAACATCTTCTTGAATAAGAGCTTCTGGTACAACAAAAGTATAGCCATATCTTTTATTGAATACTTTGGCTATATCACGCGCCATCTCAACATGCTGTCTTTGGTCTTCACCAACTGGCACAAACTTTGCATTCATACTTAAAATATCAGCTGCCATCAAGATTGGATAATTGAATAATCCCATATTTACAAGAGCATCTGGATCATCACCATTTGCCAAACTTTTGTCCACCATTGCCTTGTATGCATGTGCACGATTCATAAGACCTTTACTTGTCACATTGCATAAAAGCCAGTTCAGTTCAGTAACTTCTGGAACAAGACTTTGCTTATACAAAACAATTTTATTTGGATCAAGTCCGCATGCAAGCCATGTACAAGCGATCTCTCTTGTATATCTGTTAAGATCCTCATTGTTTTTAATGAAATTTAGTGCATGATAATCAGCAATGAAATAATAGCTGTCAAGTTCTGGATCATTTGCAAGCTCTATTGCTGGCTTAATTGCCCCAAAATAGTTACCAATATGTGGGACACCAGTTGGTTTTATGCCTGTAATTGCAATTTTTTTCATATTTTCACTCCGTTTTTACATTTTATAAGATTTCAATTAATTTTTGCTTTATAATTTATGAATATTTTTATATTTTATCTGGCTATTTTATGACAGATTCTATCACTCCGCCGCCAAGGCAGTACTCTCCATCATAGAAGACAACATACTGACCAGGAGTAATTGCTCTCTGTTTTTCATCAAATACAACTTTTGTAGTGTTATCCTCATTCATATAAACAGTAACACCTTGGTCTTCTTGACGATATCTGAATTTTGCTTTACATTTAAATATGTTTTGCTGTGGTCTTTCAGGTATCCAATTTATTTTGCCACTGATAAGTGCACTTGAAAGCAATTCCTCACCTTCACCTTGTGTGACATATAAGATATTGTTTTTCAAATCCTTATCAACCACAAACCAGCTTTCACCGTTGCCATCTGCCCTGCCACCAATACCAAGTCCACGACGCTGACCTAAAGTATAATACATAAGTCCGTCATGTTTGCCAACAACTTTGCCATTGCGTTTATCAACTATATTTCCAGGCTGTGCAGGAAGATATTTAGATAAAAATTTCTTAAAATTTCTTTCGCCAATAAAACAAACACCTGTGCTGTCTTTTTTTCTGGCAGTTGAAAGATCATATTTTTCTGCAATCTCACGCACTTTTGGTTTTTCAATATCTTGAAGAGGAAACAATACTTTTTCAAGTTGTTTCTCACTGACCTGATTTAAAAAATATGTTTGATCCTTATTTTTATCAAGAGATTTCAAAAGATAGGTCTTACCATCTTTTCTTTCCACTTTGCAATAGTGCCCTGTCGCAATAAAGTCCGCCCCAATGCTTTCTGCAAATTGTAAAAATGGTCCAAACTTTATTTCTCTGTTACAAAGCACATCTGGATTTGGAGTTCTTCCCTTTTTATATTCTTCCAAAAATTCTGTGAAGACATTATCCATATACTGTTTGGCAAAATTTATTGAATAGTATGGGATTCCAATTTTATCGCATACTTCCTTGACATCATTAAAATCATCAACAGCAGTGCAGACGCCATTTTCATCTTCTTCTTCCCAATTGTTCATAAAAAGACCAACAACCCTGTATCCTTGCTGTTTCAACAACAAAGCCGCAACAGAGCTGTCCACACCACCACTCATGCCAACAACAATAGTTATATCTTCATTATTTTTCATCATTATTATTTTCTTTTTTTTGCTTCTTTTTTTTGTTCTTTTTCTTATTTAATTTATCAATACGCTTTTGCTCTTTTTCTTTGAATACAGTTTTATCAAGAGCAATATATTTTTTGCCAAGTTTAGCTCGCGTCTTAACATTTAAATTAGATATGAATTCTTCTTTAGAGATACGATATTTATACCTGTTTAATAAAATATCTATCAAATCAATAAGCCACATCATCATGACGATAAATGTAAGTCCACCGCCAACAAATATGCCCATAATTTTATAAAGTACTGGAACCGCAAGTACTATTCCAATGACAACATCAAAAGCAAGTACAGTCCAGCCTTTTTTGTTGTTTTTACCATAGAAGTTATGTGCACCCATCCAACCAAACAGCACACACAAAATAATCATATTTGCTTTGTTTATGCCATAAGGTATCGTTCTTGATGCCTTGTTAACTTCCTTCATAATCTTACGTTTAGCCAGCAAACGATCTGCCCATTTATATATCTCCCACCATTTAAGTTTCTCAATGACAGGGGCATCTCCACGAGCTTTCTTCACGCTGTAGGTTGGTGCTTCCACACCCTCCAAAAATGTGACATCTTTGGTATCAATATCAAAGTTACCATCTTCATCAACTGTATATTGTGGCACATCTTCCACTTTTGGCTGTTTTTTCTTTTTGTGCTTATGTCTTTTGGCTTGTTGTTGCGCTTCCACATTCTGCACATTTTCTTGATTTTCAGTTGATGTATCTTCAGCAGAATCTTCTGCAACACTTTCAATTTGCTCTTCTGCAGCAGCTTTATTATATTCTTCTTTTGCTTGTTCAAAATATTTTTCTTCTTTTTCTTGTCTTTCTTCTTCCGCTTTTTGCATTTCGCTTACTAAAAGGCCACAAGAAGAACACTTTTCATCATTCTTTCTTATGATATTCATACATTTTGGACAAAATTTAATTCTTTTAGCCATATTCTCCACCTATATAATTATATGATAACATATTTTTTATCAAGTTGTAAATAAAATTTATGATATTTAAATTAGCTGTTTAAAATTATTTTAATAAAAAACCTAAATGATACACATAATGTAATTTATGGGTAGAAATGTGCCAATAATTTCAAAGTATGTATATAAGGTCGATAATTGATGCTTAGGCAAGGCACTAAAAAATCCCCAGGCAGGCGCGTATTTTCATACGTAACCGTCTGAGGATTTTTTAAAGAACACAGCATAAGCGTTAATTATCGACCTTATACATATGTGATATAAGATCAAGCACCTTACAACTATAACCCCACTCGTTATCATACCAAGAAATAAGTTTAACAAAGTTGGGATTAAGCATAATTCCAGCTGATGCATCAAAGACACTTGTTTCAACCGTATTGACAAAGTCTGTTGAAACCACAGCATCTTCTGTATAGCCAATTATACCCTTATATTTGCCATTTGCAGCCTTTTTCATAACCTCTTTGATTTCGTCATAAGTTGTAGCTTTTTCAAGTCTTACTGTCAAATCAACCACACTGACATCTGCTGTTGGAACACGAAAGCTCATACCTGTAAGCTTGCCTTTAAGCTCTGGTATAACTTCACCAACCATTTTTGCCGCACCTGTTGATGATGGAATGATGTTTGAAAAAGCAGCTCTTCCGCCACGCCAATCCTTTTTGCTAGATCCATCAACTGTAAGTTGAGTTGCCGTAACTG
>CAKJZE010000005.1 GCA_918285425.1 Clostridiales bacterium | reverse complement strand
GGAAAAGATATCATCAATTTTTCCATGTTGTTTTGTTCCGTAAATATTGCCTGCTCCTCTTGATTTGAAGTCGTATTCTGCGATATCAAATCCAGAAGAATGTGTGGCAAAATATTTCAACCTTTTATAAGAATCTTCGTTAAGATTTCTTGACATACAAAAACAAAATGCTTCTTTGCCATGTCTTCCCACCCTGCCACGCAGTTGATGCAGTGTTGCAAGACCAAATTTCTCTGGGCTGACAATCACAATAATGTCAGCATCTTTAATATCAACACCCACTTCAATAATGGTTGTTGAAACCAAAATGTCGCATTTGCCATCACTAAATTCTTTTATTATTTTTTCTTCTTCTTTGCTGTCAAGTTTGCCATGTGCAAGTCTTAATCTATCTTTTGGAAATTTTGTACAAAGAGAATTATAAAATTCTTTGGCTGAAAGTCCGAGGTAACAGTCATCATCAATTTCATTAATGTTTGCACATACAACAAACACTTTGCTCCCAGTGGCTATTTTCCCCTGAATAAATTTCCACATGTCATTTTCTTTCGTTTCCGGCACAATATTAGTTTGAATATTTTTTGGCATAGGTGGATTGTTAATTTTTGAGATTTCCACACCACCATAGTATACAAGCGAAAGACTCCTTGGAATTGGCGTTGCGCTAAGCATTATAAGATCCATGAAATTTACTTTATTTAATAGTTTACTTCTTTGATTGACTCCAAATCTGTGTTGCTCGTCAATGACAAGCAGGGCAAATTTTTCACTTTCTATTTCATCTGACAAGCATGCCTGAGTTCCAACAATCAAACAAGGTGTGCCAAACTTTAAGTCTGTATGTATTTTAGCTCTTTCACTGACTGATGTAGAGCCTGATAAAAAGTGAACTTTAAGTCCAAGAGTTTCCATAAGAGGACTTATGGTTTTAAAGTGCTGTTTTGCAAGAATTTCAGTTGGTGCAACAAACATTGCTTGGTAACCATTTTTTACACAAACGGCACAAGCAATAAGAGCAATTACTGTTTTTCCAGTACCAACGTCACCCTGAATAAGACGGTTCATACAGTGTTTTGAAAGCATGTCATTTTTTATTTCCGCAACAACATTTTTTTGTTCAACAGTGAGTTTATATGGTAAAATTTGGCAAATTTCACAATAAATTTCATCAAAATTAATATATTTTTGCGTTTTTTCTTTTAATGATTTATTTTTTATATCATCGTTAAATTTTATTATTGGCATTATTTTTTCAATATCAATGCGCTCTTTTGCTAAACCTAAAGCATTCTCAGATTCAGGATAGTGAATTGTATAAATTGAATTTTTATACTCTGAATGGAAAATTTCATTTTCAATATTGTCTGGGAAAATTGAGTCAATTTTTACTTTCTCAAGTGCAAGTTTTATGCTCTCTGAAAGCACACTTTGCCCCAGTCCCCCAAAGGTCTTATATACGGGTATAAGTCCATTTTCGGTACTTATTTTTTTGCTGTTTCTGTATGTTGAAACAACAAAATAGTTCTTTTTAGTATTGCTGTTTTTGCCGTAAAGATAAAGTATGTCCCCATTACTTACTGCGTTTTTCAAATAGGTTTGATTATACCAAATCGCCTTAAAAATATTATTTAAACTATCAAGACAATCACACACACTATAACTGAAATTTTTTCTTATTCGTACCACTTTCACATCAGAAATTACAGAGGCCTTTATAAGTTTGTATCTACCATCTTCCTGAAAAGGTTGAGTATTATTTAAATCATAATAGGACTTTGGAAAAAACAATGCCAAATCTTCTGCTGTATAAATATCATGAGCATTAAGCGTCTGTATTCTTTTTGTTCCAAGTCCTTTTATTTCTTTAAGTTCCATAAGTTAATTATACAATAAACTGTTATATTAAGCAAATAAAAAGGCAAAATAAAACTTCTTGTATTTCCAAGAAGTTTATAATTTTTATTTGTGTTTTACATGCCAGGTTGGTTATTTTCTTCAAAAGTTTTAAAATCAAGTTTATTTCCTTTAAGTGGAATTTTGTGCAAAGCATCGATTATTTCTTCAGCTTTTTGTGAAGATTTATTCTTATTTAAGTATTCAGTTGTAAATTCCAATGCAGAGAAGTAATCAACTGGATAAATATAAATACCTTTTTCATAATTTTTTAACGAATTTTTATCAAGTTTATAATATTCGTCAAGATTTATATATCCTTTAATATGTCCTATTTCATTCCAACTTTTTTGCATGATATAAATTGTTTTAATTGTTGGAATTACGTTCAAGTCACGATTTGAATTTTTCTTAATATTTTTAGCTAAATTTTCTGTAACCCAAATCAGTCTTCCGTTAGCAGGCATACGCAGATTTTGTGCAACACATTTTTCTGTTTTACAAACAATTGTGCCATTTTCAATTTCTTCATAAGCACCTTTTTTTACTAAATAGCAAGGATCCATCATAAGTTTATCTCCTTTCATTAAAAAAATCATAACATAAAAATTGTAATATGTCAATATGCAAATTCAAGAAAAAAGCCAAGTGATTTGCTTGGCTTTTAAATATTTATCATTTTAATCAATTTATTCAACAGATATTAAATAGTAATACAATGGTTGACCACCTTGATGGAATGAAACTTCCAAATCAGGGTATTTTTCAGCCAATTTTTCTGTTGTTGCAGCAGCCTCAGCTTCTTGAACATCAGAGCCAAAGAATAATGTGATTGTTGAAGAGTTATCATCAACAAGTTTTTCAACTGTTGTAAGTGTGACTGCATCAAGGTCGTCATTTTTGGCAATAATGTGTTTTTCATCAAGGCCAATGAAGTCACCCTCTTTTAATTTAAATCCGTCAATAGATGTTGCCCTTACTGCATAAGTTACTGAACCACTCTTAACAGTTTGAATTGCGGAAAGCATATTATTCTTATTATCATCAACACTTGCTTCTGGATCAACGTTGATTGCAGCTGTGATACCTTGTGGTATTGAATGTGTTGGGATTACAATGATATTTCTTCTTGAAAGGTCATTTGCAAGCTCTGCAGCAAGAACGATATTCTTGTTGTTTGGAAGCACAAATACTGTTTCTGCAGCAACTTTATCACATGCCTTTGCAATGTCTTCAGCAGATGGGTTCATTGTTTGTCCACCCTCAATGACATAGTCAACATTAAGATCTTTAAACAGATTTGAAAGCCCCTCACCCGCACATACAGAGACAACACCAATTGGTTTAAGTTGTTCTGGCTCGTTTTTAATTTTAAGAGCACGGTTCTGTTCAAGCATGTTTTCAATTTTAACGCCATTAAGCTCACCAAGTTTAAGAGCATTTGAAAGTGCAACACCAGGTTGGTTTGTATGAACGTGAACTTTAACAAGGTTAAGATCACCAATGCAAATTACACTGTCACCGATAGACATAAGTGTTTCACGCAACTTATCAATGTCTGCTTCAGTTGTCTTTTTATTGATATTAATTACAAAGAATTCTGTACAATAGGCAAACTCAATGTCTGCAAGGTCATTATAGTTAACTGTTGCATTTTCAACAGAGGCATCAGCAGATGCTGTGGTTGTATCTTCAAAATTGATTTCAATTTCACTTTCATCACCAGTAATAAGTTTTAAGAAACCAGTAAGAACAACCAAAAGTCCACGGCCACCTGCGTCAACAACTCCAGCTTTTTTAAGAACTGGCAGCATTTCAGGTGTCATTTTAAGTACCTCTTCACCTGCGTCAATGGTTTCCTTTAAAAACTCTTCAATTTCAGAAGTTTTCTTTGCAATCTTGAGTGCCTCGTCACTCATCACTCTTATGACTGTAAGAATAGTTCCCTCTTTTGGTTTAGAAACCGCTTTGTAAGCAACTTCAGCCCCTTCTTTAAGAGCCTTCGCAAAAAGTTTTGTATTGATTTCTTTTTCAGTTACCAAAACAGAAGAAAAACCTTTTAAAATCTGTGACAAAATAACTCCAGAGTTACCCCTTGCCCCCTTAAGTGCACCTTTAGAAACGGCATCAGCGATATCTTCCAGATTATTAGTGGTTATCATATTAATTTCTTTAACACAAGAACGCATAGTCATAGACATATTAGTACCTGTGTCGCCATCTGGCACAGGGAACACGTTAAGTGAGTTGACATATTCCTTATTTGATTCAAGATAGTTGGCACCAGAGATAACCATTTTTCTGAACATGGCGCCTGTTATAATTTTACCCATTTCTCCCCCAAATTGTTTGCTTATTTGGCAGGTGTTAAGTCTTCTAGACCCTTACACCCACGACATTAATGTTTATAGAGTCAACAATCATGCCTGTGAATTGTTCCACATTGTATTTAACTGATCTGCGCACAGATTCAGCAACTGCGGAAATACTTACACCATACTTAAGTATGATATCAAGGTCAACATGGATCCTGTCACCAATGGTCAAAATCTTTATGCCTTTACATTTGCGATGTTTACTGAAGATCTCTTTGAAAGAATCACTAAATTTACGCGCAACTAAATCAACAACTCCATAACACTCAAGCGCTGTGTGAGCCACAACAAGTGCAATAGACTCGTCAGTAACAGATATCTTCCCATATGAATTTATGGTGTTTACAGACATTTAATGCTCCTTATTTTAACAATTTTATTATTTTTTATTCAGACAGATTACTACTATCTGCATATAAGTTTACTATATATTGATCTAATTTGCAAGTGATTAAAATAAATTATGACTAAAAATTATAAAGAAATTATCTTAAATATCAAATAAACACTTGCTTTATTTATTATTTCATGTTATCATATACCAGTCAAATTTGATTGGAGGATAAAATTATGAGCAGAGTTTGTTCAGTATGTGGTAAAGGAAAAATGACTGGTAACCTTGTAAGTCACTCTAATATAAAAACTAAAAGAGTAAGTGCTCCAAATCTTCATAAGGTTGAAGTTGCTGATGAAAATGGTAAGGTTACAAAGAAGTATGTGTGCACGAAGTGCATGAAAGGCTCTAAAGCTGACAGGGCATAAATTAACACTTATACTATGTTCTTAACAAAATTCCAACACACTCATTTATGAAAATAAAATCGCGCGTTGGAATTTTTTTGTGCCGCGTATAAGTATCAATTTCTGCCTTGTCAGTAAAATATTCACACATCTAACTGTGTTAACAAAAAATCGCGAGGCGGTCATTTACGAAAGTAAACTCCGACCCCGCGATTTTTCGTTGCCTTGTTATATGTGCAAACTAAAGCCTTGGCATATCTTTTTAAGAAAATTATTATAAAGTGGATTAACAAAATTTCGATATTGACAAATCAACATAACAAGTATTATAATGAATTTAATCATTGTAATGATAAGGAGATAAAAATTATGATTAGAATATTTTCAACAGAATTTTCAGATATAAATAAACCTATGAATACAAAAGATATTGCAAGATTATCTGATAGTTTAAAGAATAAGGTGCCATTTGAAAATTCTTGGGACACAAAGTGGGATGGTTTAGATACTTTGGTGCAACTTGGCATAGATGTTACGGATAATGATTATTACCGCACATTGACTTATGGATTATCTTTTATAAACAGATTTAGTCTTAAAAATATTAATGTTGATTTGTTGGCTGGAATTTATTCAATTAAAGACTGCAAAGAATTATGCGAATTGGCTCAAAAAGCAAACCATAATAAAGAATTGCTGGATTATAAAAGTATTGAGAATTTTATTGAAAATCTTGACAATAAAATAAACGAATAACTTGTGTTATATTTTAATTATTATGCAATATAAAAAAGAACTTGGTTATTCAAGTTCTTTTTTTAATTGATTTTTCTTTGCAAACAGTTTTAAAAAACCTCTTAAGAATTTTGGTGCTTTAACACATACTATGGTCATTGTGATACCTCCCACCCTGCTTTATAGTATGTAAAAAATGAAAATTACGTTACTCTTAATCTTTAACAGATTTTTTTGCAAAAAAACAACTCTTTTCAGAGTTGTTATTTAAAATTTTTAACATAATACCACTATTTCTTTGAAAAGAATTTGGCGAGTCGGCTTGCATAGTCGTTGCCTTTTATTTGACTGACTGCTTTTTTCATGTTTTTAGCATTATATATTGCTGAACTGCTTACAAGTATGTTGGCACCCACTTTGCGAAGCAGTGCTGCATTTTTTACATTTACTCCGCCATCAATTTCAATATAAACATTTCTGCTGTAATCATGTATTTCTGCAACCTTTTCTGCACTCCCTGGTATGAAAGATTGGCCCGCAGCCCCAGGTTCTACGCCCATAACAAGCACAACATCAACAAGTCCACTTCTTACAATTTCCCTTATTTTATAGGCAGGAGTTTTTGGACTGATTGCAATTCCGGCAAGTATATTTTTTGATTTAATCTTTTTAAGCAATGGCTCTGCATCTTTGACCGCTTCATAGTGAAAAGAGATTATATCTGCGCCAAGTTCGATATATTTATCAATGACTTTTTCAGGATTTGCAACCATAAGGTGAACGTCAAGCATAAGCGACGTATTTTCTTTTACAAAGTTGACAAGTTTTTCATCAAAAGTTTTTCTTGGTACGAATACTCCGTCCATGACGTCAAAATGGATAAAGTTGCAACCTGCTTTTTCCGCGTCTTTTACTGCTTGCAAAAGAATGTCTTTATTTTCATAATCTATACAAAGAAATGATGCTGATACACGTTTAAACATATAATTTTCTCCTAATTTAAGTATATTATAGCAATTATTTTACAATTTGTAAAATGAATTTAGGTGTTATTTTCTTCGCTTAAGACGCGTCGCCTTAATTGTCCGCATGCACCATCAATGTCGCTTCCAAGGGTTCTTCTTGTTGTGGCAGAGATGCCATTTGCTTTAAGCTCTTCAAAAAATTCACGCGTCTTGATATCGCTTGCTGGCACAAGAGGACTGTTTGGTGTCTTGTTAATAGGTATCATGTTGACGTGGCAAGACAATCCTTTGCAAAGTGAAGCAATGCGCTTTGCATCAGCCTTAGAGACGTTGCCTTTTGAAAGTATGTATTCAAAAACAACGCGTCTGTGAGTTTTGTTAAAATAGTAATGTATGGATTCAAAAAGATCTGCAAGACTGTAAACATTTGCAACTTTCATGATAGCTCTGCGGTTTTCATCTGTGGTTGCGTGCAGAGAGATTGTCAAAGTTATTTGCAAATCAAGGTCTGCAAGTTTTTTGATTTTTGGCGCAAGTCCACAAGTTGAAAGTGAAATATTCCTTGGGCTTATATTGATTGAAGATTTATAGGATATAAGTTCTATAAATCTAGCAACATTATCAAAGTTATCAAGAGGTTCTCCACTACCCATAAGTACTATGTTAGTGATTTTGCGGTCTTCTTTAAGCCCGCCGCCAAGAAGTTGATTTACAGCAAGCACTTCCCCCACCATTTCCCCAGCTTTAAGGTTTCTGATTTTCCCATCAATACCACTTGCACAAAATACGCAACCCATGGCACAACCAACCTGTGTTGAAATACAAATAGTATTGCCATACTTATATTTCATAAGCACGCCTTCAACAATGTTGTTGTCCTGAAGTTTGAAAAGAAATTTTACAGTGCCATCTTTACTCTCATATTTTTTATATATTTCAACTGGTCTGTCGTCAAATTCTTCTGTAAGCTGTTCTCGAAGTTCTTTTGGAAGATTGGACATCTCTGCAATTGGTGTATAGTTGCATGCAAATGAATAAATTTGTTCAGCACGAAAACGCTTGACAGATCTTTGATCCATCAAGCACTTAAGTTCGTCCAAAGTATATTCTTGTAAAATCTTTTTTTCCATATCACTCCAAAAGTGTACTATATTTCTGGGAATAAAATAGTCTTAAAGCATTCACCTATTTTTAACTTTCTTCCACCAAATAATTGTTTTGCAGAGGTAAGTTTACCTCCTGGAAATTGAACTTCAAGAAGTTCAATAACGCCCTGTCCACATTTGACGAACACTCCAGTTTTTGCACTACTTGGCTGTATGATTTCACCATTTTGTGCGCTTTCTGGAATATGTACTTCATTATTAACTCTTACTCGTGCAATTTTAACAAGTTGATCATTAAGCATAGTTCTTGCCATAGGGTCAGGGCTTGAGCCAAGTATAAGGCACTTAATCTCTTTTGCGGATTTATTCCAATTTATCAGGCAATCTTCCTTGCGTATTTTTGATGTTATGGTTGCGCTTGTGTGTTGTTGCTTTTCTGGCATAAGCTCGTCAAATTCAATGTCATCAAGTGTTTTAAGCAAAAGCTCTGCACCAATATTCGCTAACCTTTCTGTAAGTTCACCTGCAGTTTCTTCCGCACCAATGTTAACTTTTGCTACACTTAATATATCCCCGGTGTCAAGTCCAGCTTCAGTTTGCATAATCGTAACTCCTGTGACAGTTTCGCCGTTCATAATTGCTGACTGAATTGGAGATGCTCCACGATATTTTGGAAGAAGACTGGCATGTACATTTATGATGCCAAATTTTGGTATATCAATAATTGACTGGCTTAAAATTTGACCATAGGCGGCGGTAATCATTATGTCAGGCTTAAGAGCTTTAATTTCTTCATATCCATCTCTGCTGATCTTTTCATATTGAAGAAGTTTAAGGTTGTTTTTAAGAGCAAAAACTTTAACTGGTGATGGAGTTAATTTATTACCACGTCCCGAAGGTTTGTCGATTTGTGTTACAACAGCCAAAATTTCGTGTCTGCTTGCCACAAGCTTTTCCAAGCTTGGAATAGCAAATTCTGGTGTTCCCAAAAAAATTATTTTCATATTTTATTTATTTCCTTTCTTTTCTTGTTTTTGTTTAAATTTATGGTACTCTTCATAAGTGTCAAATAAATTTGTAGCTCTGTCAATAAACAAAATTCCTTCAAGGTGGTCATATTCGTGGCAAAAAGTTTTACAAGTAAAGCCTGTGAAGGTTTTTTCCACAAAGTTGCCATGTTGGTCTTGGTATCTTGCAAGTACGTTGTTTGGTCTTTCCACATCTCCCCATTTGCCAGGCACAGACAGACAGCCTTCAGCAGTAGTTTTGCATTTGCCTGAAGTAGAAATTATCTCTGGATTGACTATTCTTATTGGAGTTTTGCCGTCATAAATGATAAACATACGTTTAAGTATGCCAATTTGTACAGCAGAAAGTCCAGCGCCCTGTTGTTTATCAAGCGTTTCTTGCATGTCATCAAAAAGTTCAACAACTGAACTGTTAAAAATTGTGACAGGTTTTGATTTTTTACGAAGGATGGGATCTCCATCAAATAAAATTTTGCGTAGTGCCATAATTCTCCTTATATTTTAACTTAAACTTGATGGGTCAATTTCAAAGAAAACTGAAACATTTTTCTGTTGTGTTTTGTTAATAAGAGCATAGATTTTTGAAATGATATCATCTGCGTTTAAAGTTTTCAGTCTTATAAGAATTTGATATCTGAATTTATTTTCAATTCTTCCAACTGGTGACTTCATAACGCCAAGGTAAATAAAGTCTTGTCTGTTTTCAGCCATCAGCTTTTGAATATTATTATAATACTCCTTTGTTGCATCTTTTGCAAGAGATTCATTCTCACTTGTGAAAAGAATTCGTACAATCTTTGCAAAAGGAGGATAAAACGTAGTCTCACGCAGGTTGATTTCCTTTCTGTAGAAGCCCGCATAGTCATATACACTTGCCAGGCGATATATATAGTTTCTTGGTGCATAAGTTTGAAGTATAATTTCCCCACTTTTGTCAGCCCTGCCCGCACGTCCTGCCACTTGAGTGATAAGGTTAAAAGTGCGTTCAGTTGCCTTATATGTTGATTGATGCAAACTTACGTCTGCATCCACAATACCAACCAAAGTCACAGAGGGAAAATCATGTCCTTTTGCAATCATCTGTGTGCCAACAAGTATTTGAGCTTTCCCCTCCCTGAAAGCTGATAAAATCTTGTTATGAGCACCTTTTGTTTTAGTGGTGTCATTGTCCATACGAAGCACTTTGATATCAGGGAAAAGTGTTTCAAGTTCCTTTACAACCTTTTCTGTGCCAATAGCACCTTGCTTAATATCTTTGCCTCCACACTCTGGGCAAACGTCAAAGACTTTATATCTCTTTTCGCAATAGTGACATTTCAGCGCGTTGTCATGCTTGTGATAAACAAGTGAGACATCACAGTTTTCGCACTTTGCCACCCAACCACAGTTTCTGCACATTAAAAAACTTGCATAGCCCCTGCGGTTGATAAAAAGCATGGTCTGATTGCCGATTGATATGGTCTTTTTAAGTGATTCAACAAGAGCTCTTGAAAAAACACTATTGTTTCCATCACGAATTTCTGCAGACATATCCACAATCTGTATTGGTGGCAAAGGTTTCTTATTTATGCGTTCTTTCATTTCAATAAGTTGATATTCCCCTGTCATGGCACTGTGGTAGGTCTCAATTGATGGCGTTGCACTGCCAAGCACAAGGCTGCAGTTATGAAGCTTTGCACGCTGTTTAGCAATTTCTATGGTGTTATAGCGTGGGTTGCTTTCGGATTGATAGCTTCCATCATGCTCCTCATCAATTACAATAAGTCCAATATTTTTAAGAGGTGCAAAGATTGCAGACCTTGCGCCTACAACTATTTTTGCATCTCCCATTAAAATGCGTTTCCATTCGTCAAAACGTTCCCCTGCGGAAAGTCCGCTGTGAAGTATTGCAACATTGTCACCAAAGCGATTGCGGAAGTTTGCAAGCACTTGTGGTGTCAGTGAAATCTCTGGAACAAGCATAATACCAGTTTTGCCCTGATCAAGTATCTTTTCCATTGCCGCCATATAGACTTCTGTTTTACCACTGCCGGTAACACCGTGTAAAAGATAAATTGCACTTTTATCAGTAATTTTGTTTAAAGCGTCTTGTTGGGCGGCGGTAAGTGTTATTTTTGCTTGTTTAATGTTTTGCAGCTCTTTATATGGATTTCTGCGCAACACTTCAGTTCTTGAAAGTAAAATATTATTTTCTTTAAGTTTGTTTATTGCGCTTGCCCCAAAACGCTTGTTAAGATCCGCTTGTGGAACACTTCCATTTTCAAGCATAAACAAAATTGCATCAGTTTGAGCATGAGCAGTCTTACGAAGCGTACTTAAATAAAATTTTGCTGTATCTTGATCTGCAAGATAAAGATATGTTATTTCAAGATCTTTGACTTTTCCCTGTCTCATCTCTGCCGGAATAAAAAGACGCAGACAGTCGCACATGCCTATATTATATTTAGTTTTCATAAAGTTTGCAAGGCTGAATTGATCATCATTGATGCATGGGAAAGAGTCTATTGCACGAATTATTTTTTTAACTTTACTCTCTTCATAAGTGCATTTGTCAGTGATGTCAATTATATATCCTTCTATCACGCGATTTCCAAATGGAACCATCACGCGCATACCAATTTCATAGTTTTCATCACAAAAATAATAGTCGAACACTTTGTCAACCAGACTGCTTGCGATATCAACAATTACCTTTGCGAATTTCTTTTCCATATAATATATAATAACAAAATATTTAGTATATCCAAGTATTTTAAAAATCTTAATAAATTTTGCAAATAAAAAACATAACCAAACGGTTATGTCTTTATTATTTGTGCACTTTTTATTCCAAAACAGTTCTTTTGATTTCGTATTCGCCGTCATAGAACTCTTTACTTGCAAACTCAATAGGTTTAATTTTTTGATTTTCGTTGAAAAATTCAGGACGTTCAACCAAAAGTTCCTTTGCTCTTTTTGCGACAGCAGTAGTAAGTGAATATCTGCTTCCAGCTTTTGCGAACAACACTTCAATAGGTGGATTTATCATTGCCATATAATTTTTCTCCTTAACACGAGTGTATTATAACACACTTGAGATTATGAATTACAAACGTTTTAAAAAAGTTTTTTAAAAATTTTTATAATGATTTTTATTTGCCAATATTTTTTAAAAATTCTTCTTCATTTATGATTTTGACTCCCAGAGCTTCAGCCTTCGTCAGTTTGCTTCCAGCATCAGCCCCCGCAATAACAAAATTAGTATTTTTTGAAACAGATGATACCACATCAGCTCCCGCCGCCTCTAAATAAGTGGTTGCCTCTGGCCTTGACATGCTTGTAAGCGCTCCGGTAAGTACTACTTTTTTCCCTGCAAATATGCTGTCAGTAGTATTTTGAGCTGTGGCACTTTCTTTTGGTGTGACGCCAATATCAAAAAGGTTTTGTAATTCTTTAATATTGTTTTC
>CAKJZE010000004.1 GCA_918285425.1 Clostridiales bacterium | reverse complement strand
ATGTCAATAAAAAAATGACTTTTTTATTATTTTTATTAAAACTTTTGTTATACGTTGCTAATAATTTTGTACAAGCAACTGAAAATATGGTAAGTTCAGTTAAAAGAATTGAGCAACTTGTTCTGCAAACAAATTTCCCAGTTTAATCTGGCTTAATGAATCATAGTGGGCTTTGTCTGGAGATGCTTCTGGTTCTTGGTCACAATGAAGACCATAAGCATTTGTGTCAATAACCACATTTTGTTCAGAAGAGTCTGCCACTGCCTGTTTTGATTGATTAACAAGGTCGCAGTATACCCAATAAACTGGATTTGCAGCTATGAAAGCGTCTACAAAACCTATAGTGTCATTAGGGGAATATTTTATTAAATCTTTTCTCATATCAGTTATAAAATTGTTTAAATTGCTTTCATAATTTGTTGCGGTTTCAACAAAAAACGAATCTGATTCACCTTGCATCCAACACATTCCTTCAATTTTTACATCATAATCTTTTGATAAAAGATATTCCATGTTTTGTCTTACATATCTTACAAAATTGCTGTATAAATTACCTGTTTCCCCTTTGCTTGAAGGGGAAAGCCATTGTGAAAACAAGTTTGTACCACCCCATGCGAATTTGATAATAAAAAACATCTCATCAGGGTACATTTCATGCAGTTTTTCAGCGATACCTAATTCAGGTCCAAAATGTGCTTGCGTTTCTCCTTGTCCCGTTGATGCTTTTACAAATCCATTTGAAAGATTGTTACCAGATGAATAATAGTTAATGTAAACATTATCATATCCATTGCTATATTCAGAATATTTATCTGCAGAAACATTTTTTTCTAAATATTCATCTATACTACAACCTGAAGCATTTGATTGGCCAGCTAAAATTATGACTTTTGCACTTTGGCCATTTCCATTTGATAAAGTATCTTCAATTTTAAAATTGATGCTGTCTTTATTTTCATTAACATAAATATAAAGGCCAACACAAATGCCAACTGTAAGAATTACAGCACAAATCAAACTTATTAAAATAATAATCTTCTTTTTCTTTTTCATAACCACACCTATTTTCAGCATATCATGTTAATAAATTTTCGTCAAATCTTTTTTATAGAAACTTGCAATATTATTTAAAAGGTGATAAACTTATTAATAAGTTACATTTATGCGAGTGTGGTGAAATGGTTTGTAACGTATAAAAAACTTGCCTGTGGCCAGTTTTTAGTTACAAAGGGCGTAAAGCTGTGCTTTTGCCCGGTTGACCCTCGGGGTCTGCCAAATCGTAGATTGAAATAACTAAACAACAAACAAATAAAAATACGCAAGTGGTTTTATTTGTAGAGGAGAAACCGACTGGAAAATGAAGTTTTGAATTTTAATTCAAAACAAATACAAAAGGCGAGTTTCGACGAGCGAGTGTGGTGAAATGGCAGACACGCAAGGTTCAGGTCCTTGTGAGAGCAATCTCGTGCAGGTTCAACTCCTGTCACTCGCACCAAAATCAATTCACATCAAATTGATAAAACTCTATTCTTTAATACAAAAGGCTTTGACAAATTTGTCAATGCCTTTTTACTATTTCCTTACACCTTCTTCCTCATCTTCGTATTTATTGCGTACAAAATTGCGATCAAATTTTTCCTGCCATTTATCACTAAACTTAATGCCTTCTTTTTCAAGAGACAATTTTTGCTCCAGTGTAGACTTTATCTGCCCAGATTTAACATCATATAGTTTTTTGCCAAGTCTATAGCCATCTTTCATCACAAATTGCGCTGGAATCTTTACTGTATTATTTTCTTTCTTATATTCCCTTATACGCGAAATAAAGTCGTTAAAATTAAATACTCTATCCTTAATCTTCCATTTAAATCCAAGATCTGTTAATTTTTGTTTTTCTGTTTCATCAAGACGTGTCAAACCACTTCTTATAGTATCAACCTTTTTGCCCAGTTTATAACCTTCTTGTGTAACAAAGTTTCTTGGAACTTGTACAGTATTATTTTCGGTATAATATTCAACTAAATTATTATAAAATTGTTCAAACTTAAAGCTTGTATCAACATGCCATACAAAGCCAAGATCATTTATCTTCTTAAGCTGTTCTGAAGTAGGTTTAATATGCCCGACTCTTAAATTAGTAACTCTGCCACCAAGGTTATAACCTTCCTGCGTAATATACTTTGCAGGAATTAAAAGATTATTATATTCTTGTTTATATTTTGTAAGTTCTTCATAAAATTTATCAAAGTCAAACTGGATTCTTTCAGTTTTCCACGAAAATCCCATGTCATTAAGCTGTTCTTTCTGTTGTTGAGTCATTTTAATAACATCTTTTCTTATTTTTTGAACTTCACGACCAAGTTTATAGCCATCTTCAGCAACATATGTTATTGGAATATTGAGGTCACCAAAATTTTTCTTATAAATTTCAATATGACTTATAAAATCATTAAAAGATTCAATAATGTTTGTTTTTGGTCTGCCCTGCACACCAATTGTTTTATTTAAATCAAAGTCAGGATAATCTTTTTCAATAATCTTTCTTAAAGGGGCATGACGCCTTACATAGCCTGTTTTTTCACCAAGTTTATATCCATCTTCTGTGACATAATCACTTGGTATTCCAGGACCATATTGAGATATATATTTTTCTGCTTCGCTTACATACTTGTTCAAATCAAACGATCTTTTACCATGCTTTCTATCAGCAGGCAATTCCCACAAAAAATCCATCTGATCAAGAATGTGCTTTTGCTCTATTGTAAGAATTTTACAACCGTGTCTTATATTTGCCGTTCTTCCCCCAAGCAAATAGCCATCATCAGATTTATATGCACTTGGAATAAAAAGATCACCATAAGTGTTTTTATATTCCTTCAAATGTGCAACATATTCC
>CAKJZE010000003.1 GCA_918285425.1 Clostridiales bacterium | reverse complement strand
TATAAAAACTATAGGAGGAATAAATATATGGCAGTTAAAATGAGACTTACAAGATTGGGAGATAAAAAATCTCCTTTCTATCGCATCGTTGTTGCAGATTCAAGAAAAGCAAGAGATGGTGAATATGTTGAACTTATTGGTACATACAACCCTCTTAAAACTCCAGAAGAAGTAAAAATTGATGCTGAAAAGGCAAAAAAGTGGATTGCTAATGGTGCAGAGCCAACTGACACTGTTAAAGATTTGCTTGTTAAGGCTAATATTATTGAAGCAAAGAAAAAAGCAGTTAAGAAAGTCACAAAGAAAGCTGAAGACAAGGCAGAGTAATTTGAGGGGGAATTTTTATGGAAGAACTTTTAGATTACATTGTTAAGCAACTTGTAACCAAACCTGAAGATGTAAAGATTGAAATGACAGAAAATGGCAAACAAATTGACATGGTTGTGCATGTTGCCTCTGAAGATTTGGGAGCAGTTATTGGCCGTGGCGGTAAGGTCGCAAACTCTATAAGAAGTGTTGTGCGTACTGCTGCAAAGAAACAAAACAAATTTGTCAACATAAAATTTGGTGAGTAAATAAAAAATATTCTGATTGTGTATCAGAATATTTTTTTAACTGTTTGCATTGTGAAAATTTTATGATATACTTTACTTGGTGAATTATGGAAAATAAAATAGCAATTGCATTTGTGAATAAGCCTGTTGGCGTGAAGGGTGAAATAAAAGTAACTGTACTTTTAGACTGTCCGCAACTTTTGTCTAAAATACCATTTGTATTTTTGAAAAATTCAAATGATTCAATAAAAATACAAAGAGTATTTAAAATTGTTGGTGATACTGCGGGTTTAAAACTCGAAAATATTGATAGTCCAGAAGATGCACTAAAATTAAAAGGTCAAGAACTTTATGCAGAAAGAGAACTGCTTAAACAATTGATAGGTGAAAATCAAATTTTTATGGCTGACATTATTGGTAAAACTGCCGCTTTGGATACTGGTATAGTTTTGGGAAAAGTAACAGATATTGAAAATTATGGTGCAAGCGACATTATATTTATTGACAGCAAGGAATACAAAGACCTGTCTTTTGCAAATATTGGTGGCATAATTGAAAAAATTGACTTTGAAAAAAATATTGTTAAACTTAATACTGAAAAGTTTTGGCAGGTCGCTGTTTATGATAAGGGGGAAAAGAGTGATGAAGATTGATGTTTTGACACTTTTTCCAGAAATGTTTGATGCTCTTAAAGCCAGTTTGATTGGAAAAGCGCAAAATAACAACATTTTAGATATAAATATTATAAATATTCGCGATTTTTCCAAGGATAAGCATAAAAAATGTGATGATTATACTTATGGCGGTGGCAATGGCATGCTTATGACGCCACAGCCAATATATGACGCCATAACCAGCATTGACGGTTATAAAGAGGCTCATAAAATTTATCTTTCGCCAAAAGGTGAAAAATTAACTCAGAAAAAAGTAAAAAGTTTGACTGACTTTGACCATGTAATTTTACTTTGTGGACATTATGAAGGGGTAGATCAAAGAGTTATTGATCTTTTGATTGATGAGGAGATCTCAATTGGCGACTATGTGCTGACCGGCGGAGAGATTCCTGCTATGGTTTTGATTGATAGTGTGTCAAGATATATTCCTGGCGTGCTTGGGAATGAGGCGTCAACAGAAGATGAGTCTTTTTCAAATAACAATCTTGAGTATCCACAATACACGCGTCCTGCAGAGTTTATGGGGTTGAAAGTTCCAGAAGTTTTGATTTCTGGCGACCATGCAAAAGTTGATAAGTGGCGCGAAGAAGAGTCGAAAAAAATAACAAAAAAACGCAGACCTGATTTGATGTAAAATTTTGATTATATAAGGAGGTTGCTATGGTTATAAATTGGTTCCCTGGGCATATGAAAAAGACACTGGAGAGTTTAAAAGACATGACCAAAAAAGTTGATGGTGCAATTTATGTCCTTGATGCAAGGGCTCCTTTTTCTTGTCTTAACCCTCAAATTGATAAGATAATTGAGCATAAACCAGTACTTTATGTTGTGAATAAAATTGATTTAATAAATAATGTGCAAGAAAATAAAATTCGCAAAATTATGGTTTCAGATGGTAAAAAAGCACTGTTTTTACAGGGAAACAGCACAAAAAATAAAAAAATAATAATTTCTGCACTTGAAGATTTGCTTGCAGAAAAATTAAAAAGTAAGCGTGAAAAGGGTGTTGAACCACTGATTAAATTAATGGTTATTGGCTCGCCAAACACTGGAAAATCAACAATCATTAATACACTTTATGGTGAGAAGAAAGCAAAGACAAGTGATAAAGCAGGTGTCACAAAATCTAATCAGTGGGTTAAAATTTCTGATAATTTTGCCATGCTTGATACCCCGGGAACTCTTTGGCCAAAACTTGAGGATCAAAAAATTGCTTTTAATTTGGCATTAATTGGCTGCATAAAGAAGGAAGTTCTAGATGAAGATGAACTTGGTTTTGAATATATTAAATTTATGATTCAAAATCATAAAGATCTTTTAACTGAAAGGTATAAAATCACTGATTTTGATGCGGAGCCTATTGAAGTTTATGACCAAATACTCAAAAATTGTGGGCTTTTAACAAAAGGCGGAGTTATTGATTATACAAAAGGTGCAGTGCGAGTTTTGGAAGACTTCCGCAGTGGAAGAATTGGTCGAATTTGTTTGGATTTATAATTTTATTTTAAATATAATTTTTGCTTAGTTAGGAAGCTACTTATGAAAAATTTTTATAATATTGAAGAAAAGAAAAAGTATGAGAAAGAGTACTATGATCAAGGACTCTTTCTTGTTGGTGGGGCTGATGAAGTTGGACGTGGTCCACTTGCAGGTCCTGTTGTTTGTGCGGCAGTTATTATGCCAATGGATTGTCAAATTGAGGGTATAGATGACAGTAAAAAGATTTCTGAAAAGAAACGTGAAGAACTTTATGATAAAATAATTCAAGAAGCTGTTGCATATGATATTGAATTTGTTGATGAAAAGATAATTTATGAAATTAATATATTAAATGCAACTAAACTTTGTATGAGTAGAGCTATCAACAATTTGAAAGTGAAACCTGATGTTATGCTTATTGATGCGCTTGAGGGTCTTGATGTTGGTTGTAAAACAAAGGCAATAATTAAGGGTGATGCGTTGTCTTATAATATTGGTGCGGCAAGTATAATTGCAAAAGTAACCCGTGACAGATATATGAAAGAAATGGATAAAAAGTATCATGTCTATGGTTTTGCAAAGAACAAGGGTTATGGCACAAAAGAGCATATGGACGCTTTAAAGAAATATGGACCTTGTGAAATTCATAGGCGAAGTTTTATAAAATTTTTGGGTGAAAATTGTTATGAATAAAATTGGACTTGGTGCACTTGGCGAGAAAATTGCTGAAGATTTTTTAAGAAAAAATGGATATAAAATAATTGCAAAAAACTGCAAATTTGCGGGCTGCGAACTTGATATTGTTACAATTTTGCCTAAAAAGACGCAAAAAAAGCAAATTATTAAGAAATATAAAGATGGTGGAATAAAAAGTAAAATTCAACTTAAATATCTTCTTAAATCCATGGAAGATATTTTGATTTTTGTTGAGGTTAAGTATTCAAGTACAAAAATTTTTGGTGAGCCAATGGAGCGAGTGGACGCTTTTAAACAACATCAAATTATTAAAGCAGCTGAAGGATTTATGAATAAGAACCAATTAAGTATGAATTGCAGGTTTGATGTAATATCAATTGTAGGTAATGAAGTAAAGCATATTGAAAATGCATTTGAAATGTAAATTTGTTTATTTATGTGTTTATTAAAAAATATAAAGAAATATAGAAGAATTATGACAAAACACTTGCAATTATTATTTTTGTGTGATAAAATACTTCAGTATTTGAGTGGTCCTCTGCGAGAAGCTGCACGAACACTTGAAAAGCATACTACTTAAAGGAGGCAGATATGAGCAATATCATTGATGTTATTGAAAAAGAAGGTATGAGGACAGATCTTCCAAAATTTGAAATCGGTGACACGGTTAAAGTGTTCGTAAAAGTTGTTGAAGGCAACCGTGAAAGACTTCAAGGTTTTGAAGGTGTGGTAATAGCTTGTAAAAATGGTGGTATCAGAGAAACATTTACTGTTCGTCGTGTTTCATTTGGAATTGGAGTTGAAAGAACATTCCCACTTCACAGTCCAAAAATTGACCACATTGATATTATCCGTAAGGGTGATGTAAGACGTGCTAAACTTTACTATCTTCGTGAGCGTTCTGGTAAGAGTGCAAAGATTAAAGATAAACAATAATAAAAAAAATTCCAAGTTTTGAACTTGGTTTTTTTATTTTTTGAAAACTAACAAATTTTTAATTTTGTTGCTATAATTCGATAAAATTGATATAATTATTTATAGATAATTATAAGGAATATATATATGAAAAATAAACTTGTCATTATTGATGGAAACAGCTTACTTTACAGGTCATTTTATGCTTTGCCACTGCTTACTGCTGGTGATGGCCTTTATTCAAGCGCAATTTATGGCTTTGCAAATACCATAATTAAAATTTCAAATGATATTAAACCAACGCATATTGTGGTTGCATTTGATTACTCAAAACATACGTTCAGAAATGAACTTTTTGCCGATTATAAAGGCACGAGAAAGCCTATGCCTGAAGAACTTAAATGTCAACTTGAGCCAGTTAAACAAATGCTTAATTTGATGAATATTACCTATATTGAAAAACAGGGATATGAAGCTGATGATATCATTGGCACTCTTTCAAGAATGTTTGCTGACACTGACGTTATAATAGTGACCGGTGACCGTGACTCATTTCAACTTATTTCAGATAATGTTAAAGTTTATTTTAACGTTCGTGGCATGACGGATGTTAAAATTATGGATTTAAATAAAATGCAACAGGAGTATGGCATGACTCCTTTTGAATTTATAACTTTAAAAGCACTGCAAGGTGATAATTCTGATAATATACCAGGTGTGAAGGGGATTGGACCCAAAAGTGCAATTGAGCTTGTGCATAAATATAAAACTCTTGATCAAATTTATGACAATTTAAATAATGAGAGTGCTGGCATTGTGTCAAAGTTAAAAGAGCAAAAAGAGATGGCGTATCTTTCTTATGAATTATCAAAAATTAATTGTGAAGTTGACATAGATTGTAAACTTGAAAATTTAATTTTTAAATTTCCTTTTACAAACGAAGTTAAACAATTTTTTGCAAAATATAAATTCACAAGCTTACTTAAAAAAGATGACTTATTTTCCATTGAAGATAAGCAAAATATAAGTATTAAAGATGTTGTCTTCGAAAAAGTTGATACTAAAGAAAAACTGCAAAATTGCATCAAAAACATTGAAAAACATGGCATTTTCGCTGTTTTTCACAGTGAAAATGGTTTTGTGTATTTGGCAACTCTTGAAAAAGAGTGGCAAATTTCTGCTGAAAGGAACTTGCTGTCAGACTGCTTAATTGATGAGTATTATATGCTTATTAAGCATGTTATGGAAGATGAAAATATAAGAAAAATTATGTTTGATAGCAAGGCGTTAAGACATGAATTTTTTGATAACAATATTCAGATTGTTGGAAAGTTTGAAGACCTTTCTATTATGCATAATCTTGCTTTTGGAAAGCCAGTTAAATCAGTTGAGGATCTTTGCGACATGGTTGAATGTGATGTGATTTATCATCCTGCATTTGCTTTGCTTAAAGTTTTTGATAAAACCAAAAATAAACTTGATCAACTTGGTTTGACTTCTCTTTATTATGATGTTGAATTGAAACTTTCACAAGTTCTGTTTGATATGGAGCTTTGTGGATTTAAAGTTGACAAAGAAAAACTTGATGAACTTGGAAATAAATATGAACAAGAAGCTGCACTATTAATTGATAAAATTTATGAGCTTGCTGGCGAACAATTCAATATAAACTCATCAAAACAAATTGCTGCAATTTTATATCAAAAACTCAATTTACATCATGGCAAAAAAATGTCAACAAGTGCAGAAAATTTGGAGGAAATTTCTGAATCTCACCCAATTGTGCCACTTATTTTAAGATATAGAAAAGTTGCAAAATTTAACTCTACGTATATCATAGGACTTAAAACTCATATTGATAAAAATGGTTTTGTGCATACAACTTTTAAACAGACTTTGACAGCGACAGGAAGATTGTCAAGTGTAGAACCAAATTTGCAAAATATACCTGTCAGATCTGAAGAAAGTAGAGAAATACGCAGTATCTATACTGCAAGTGATAGTGGGCATGTGCTTATTGATGCGGACTACTCGCAAATTGAATTGAGACTTCTGGCTCATTTTTCCGATGATGAATACTTTATTGATGCCTTCAAAAATGAGCAAGATATTCATTCTCAAACAGCTTGTCAAGTGTTTGGTGTAACAAAAGAAAACGTAACACCGCAAATGCGCAGAGTTGCTAAAGTTGTAAACTTTGGAATTGTTTATGGAATAAGTGATTTTGGACTTGCCAATGACCTTAAAATTGGGCCAAAACAGGCAAAAGTATTTATTGATAATTTTTATAGCTCACATCCAAAAGTAAGAGAATTTTTGGACAAAACTGTTCAGGATGCTAAAAAAACAGGAATTGTAAAAACATTGCTTGGCAGAATGAGATCTGTTGAAGAGATTAATTCGCCTAATTTTATGACAAGAAAATCTATGGAAAGGGCGGTACAGAATATGCCGCTTCAGGGCTCTGCTGCAGATATTATAAAACTTGCTATGATTAAAATATATGATGCACTTAAAGTGGGAAAATATAAAGCTAAATTGATTATGCAAATTCATGATGAATTGATTGTGGATTGTCCTGAAAATGAAGTCAATGCAGTAAAGCAAATTATAAAAGAATCTATGAATACTGCATATCAACTTAAAGTTCCACTCACTTGTGATGTAACAAGTTCATATCGCTGGTCTGATGGTCATTAATATTGATTTATAATTACATATGTTTAGTCATATACTTTTTATATGTGTCGAAAGCGAATTGTTAAAGTTTTGTATGTTTTTTTAACTGTGGTTTGCGTCTTTACTTTGTCTGCAGCAAGCTTTAACATAATATTTCCATTAAAGTTTAGAGAATCAATAATTACTTTTTCAAACGAAAACAACGTTGATCCAGTGCTTTTGGCAAGTATAATTAAAGTCGAAAGCAATTTTAATAGTGATGCAGTGTCGCTAAAGGGTGCAGTGGGATTGATGCAAATTATGCCTTCAACTGCCATGGCTTTTAGCAAAGAAACTTGTGATGAAAAAGAACTTAAAAAGCCGAGTTTTAATATAAAAATAGGTGCAACCTTTTTGAAATATCTTATTGATAAATACAATGATGAAACTACTGTATTGGCTTGTTATAATGCAGGTGAAGGGGTGGTCTTAAAATGGATGAAAGATGACGGCAAACTTGATATTGCAAAGATTGAGTACAAAGAAACATACAACTATGTGAAGCGAGTACAGCGTCTTAAAAGGATATATAGTTTAAGACTTAAGAGTAAATGGATTTAAGTTATTTTATTTTTAATTAAAATTGCTTGCTTGATAGATCAAAATACAGTATAATACAAGTGAGGTGTACTATGGATAAATTTAATATTGCAATCTTCCAAGATGTCTTTGAGAAAATACAAACAAATTCGGCAAGCTATATAATTTTGCTTAACAGTGCAAAATATAAACAACTTAAAATTGGCAATATGCTTACGCTTGAAAATATGGCAGATAAAACACAAATTAGCGTTAAGGTTAATGATTTACTTTATTTTGAAAATATCAAAGATCTGTTTATGATGGTTGGCAAGGGAAATTGTGGCTATACACAAAATGCTAATGTTGATCAGATTGAAGATAAATATGTTCAACTTTATAAAGATGAAAAGATCAGTGAATATGGTTTGATGGCTGTAAAAATTGAAAAAGTTTAGAAAATATAAATGAATTATTGAAAGGCAATACCGAAAGTATTGTCTTTTATTATGTAAAAAAAATCAATAAAAAAACATTTTTTTGTAAAATTACATAATTTTATTTGACTAACCCCCAAAGTATATTTATACTTTAAGTAGTTAAAAATTAATGGGTGGTGTTTGTTATGAAAAATAAATTTTCATCAAAAGCTGTTGCATCTTTTATTGTATTTATGTTTGCATTGATTGTAAGCCTTGTATTTGCTGGTTTTAATTATAATAAAGATGCAGTTGTAAGTGCAGAAACTAATTATTCAGTCACAGTTTCTGTAAATGATACTGATATGGGTAGTGTTGCAGCCATTGCGGTTGACAGTGACGGAAACAGCCTTGACTTTGTGTCAGGGAATACCTATGCAGTTGGCACAAAAATAACTCTTAACGCAATTGCCAATAACTATTATCAGTTCAATAAGTTTGTCATTAATGACGTAAATTATTATGATTCTTGCCAAACCTTTATTGTTGCTGATAAAAATGTTGTTGTGAGCGTTGTGTTTGAAGCAAAAAAATATGAGCTTGCAGTCAGCATACGTGATTCAGAGTTTAATATTTTAAACAATAAACCTTTTGAAATTGATATTGAATATGCTTCTGGGATTACAAGTGATACACCACTTATAAAGTATTTAAAAATTGGTGACAAAATTAAGAGCATAAAATTAAATTCAAGTTTACAGGTAGAAAATTATAAATTTGTTGGTTGGTTTATTCAGGGTGAAGACAGAACTCCAGTTACTTTCAATGTTCCAGCAGGTGGAGTTGTAATTGACCAAGATTTTGTTGATAATTATTACCGTGATGGTAAAATCACAATATATGGTAAATTTGTTCAAATGTGCAGTCTTAATATTTATGTACCTGAAGAATATAAAGTTGATACTAACTATATGTTATATATTCGTCAAGGTTTTGAATATTACCCAGTTGAAGAGCTTGAAGCAAGGTATGAATATGGTACGGAGTTTAAAATAATTGCTGCACCACTTCAAAACTACCAATTCACTGGCTTTAATGGTGATGTTGAAAGTGAGAATTATATAGATGGTGCCGAAACATTGATATTCAATATGAATGGTGACAGGACAATATCGCTTAATTATCAACCAAATAAAGTGGGTATTGAACTTGATTTGTCTAAAGTTGCAGATGGAAAGATTCTTGCTAATTCAAAATCACTTGCTGTTGGTGATACATTGATTTTGTCTTATGAGCTTGGCTCAAGCAGAAAAATAAATGTATTGAAAATTAATGGCAAAACTTTAGAAAATTTTGTTGCAGATATTAACCAAGTTGCAGGTGATGATGTAGCTTTTTATAAAGATGGTGTGGTTAGTATTTATGTAAATGACAATGTTTACACCTTTTTGTCAGCAAACAACACATTAAGTGTGGAAGCTTCTTCTGCAACTAATGTTGTATATGTTTTGCTTATTACTTTATACATTATTCTTGCTGTTGGTTTTGGTGCTGCAATCATCACATTTGCTATCCTATATAATAATATAAAGAAAAAGACGGGTGACACAGCCAGAAAGCAAGCTGCTATTATTAAAGATAAACAGCAAAAATATTTGGAAGAAAAAGCTGCTGCTGCAAAAGTTGATGAAATTGCAGAGAATAAGATTGAAGAGAAAGCTGAAGCAACTGTAAGTAAAACAAAAAAGACTACAAAGAACTCTACTTCAAAACCTTCTGCTAAAAAGACAACAAAGACGGCTACGCGAAAGACAACAAAGAAAGCTTCGCCTGGGACAAAAAAGAAGGCGAGTGCCGGGACTAAAGCAAGCAGTAAACCAAAAACAACTACAAGGACAAGACAGACAAAAAAGGAGGGTAAATAATATGAAAAAGCAAAATAGAAAATCTTTAAGTATTTTAACCTTTCTGATTATGTCATTTGTATTTATGTTTGCTGCATTTACTGGCGTTTCACTAACACATGGCAAAGTTTTTGCGACTGGTGAGCATGAACTTATGCCTTTAAACGTTAAATTCATATCTTCTCATGATGGGCTTTATTCAGGTACAGATTTATATTCAAGTGAGATTTATTTTGATCTTACAGATGAAAAACTTGTAAACGAATCAGGTGATGATCTTACAGGTGCTTTACAAGTGAAAACTGACCTTGGCCTTGCATTTGATAGTTGGAGTATTTACAACTATAAAGATAAAAGCTTTGACGTTTTAGGTGGTCTTGTTCCTGCAGAATTTGACCTTGACGGTTTAGTTGGATTCTTTATGTCACTCGATGATGAAGAGCAGGAAGCATATTATCAAAATGATACTATTGTTCTTCATGCTTTGGCAATAAGTAAGACAACTCTTGTCTTTGATGATCAAGCTATGTCAAATGCAAAAGTGCTTGTCGGCGGGGTTGATATTGGTTCACAAATAACATTGAATCAGGCATCAACTTATTCAATTCAAGCGATTGCAAACAAATATTATCATTTCAATTATGTACACATGGCAACTTCTGCACAATATTCTGCAGAAAGTTTTGATAATAAACCTGTAAATCAAGCATTTGACTATGAATTTGCAAGCGGTATTTCAGATTCTTACCATATCAGTGTTAATACTGCTCTTACATCATATGCTGTCTCTTTTGAGGCTGTAGATGAAGACTTGCAAGCGCAAGATACTTTGGTAAGTGCTGATTATCTTGGTGTGTTGGCTACTACAGTTAAATTAGATGAGCAAATTGCCAATCAACCTTCTCTTATTAATGAGGATTCAACTGATTGGAAATTCGTTGGATATAAAGTTGAAAACCAAAACAGTGAGGAAGTTGATGCTTTTGATACAACTACAATTTTGACATCTGCATTGCTTGACAATTATATTAAAGATGGTGCTTTAAAGATCTATGCAGTATTTACAAAGCTTTATAAAGTTCAAGTTTCAGCAGATGACTTTGGCACATTTATTGTTGAAAAGCTTGATGGAACTTATCAAAATATAACAATTGATAATATAAATGAAGGTGTGTTTACATATTATGTCACCGGGTATGATACATTGAAAATTACTGCAATGCCAGACGAAAACTGCAAGTTTGTTGGCTTTAATGGTGTGACTACTGCTGATGTTGAATATAATGTATGCACACTTACAGACTTTGACAAAAATTATAATGTTACAATTGATTTTATGGCTCATGCTTATAAGATTGTAGTTGCAGCAGTTGACAGCTTAAATGCAAACTACTCAAGCGCTGGGGAAATTATTGAGGGCTATGATGCTTACATCTCTGTCTATGTCAATAATATTCTTGCTGACAGTGTTGTTTTGGGCGATAAAATCACTATGATTTCAACGAATTTTGAGCAGACATCAGCTTCTCACAGATTTATTAAGTATCAAATTTACAGCTATGTAAATGGTTGGGAAGAGCTTATAATACTTAAAGATGCAGGTAAAGAGATTACTGCAAACTTTATAAGCAATTATGTTAACAAAGATCAAGTGATTTATATTCGCGCTTGCTTTGTAAAAACATTTATGGTCAATATTGACATTGAAGAAGCTTGTGCTGGACGTGGATACTTCAACATTAAGGTTTATGATAAAGATGCGGGTCAATATGTATTCAATGCTATAAGACTTACAAAATTTCATGACTTTGTTGATGTAAACTCTCGTATAAGTATTGAAGCAAAGCCATATACTGGCTATAAGTTCACACAATTTACAATACCAAACACTGGTGCGGTAACTAAAAATATTATTACAAAAGACGTCAATTTTGAAGACTTAAATTTTGGAATAGTATTTGATAAAACTGATGTTGAGTTGGCAATCAGTGCAAAATCTGAAAATGCTTCTGTGAATGCAATATCAAGTGACAAAGTGCAAGTTGGAGATAAAATTACGTTCACTTATGAACTTAATGTTGGAACAAAAATTAAAAATGTAACAATCAATGATGTCAATATTAAAAAGATGAACAATGTTACTGTTACTGATAATGCTGTGATTATTGATGTTACTTCTGAATTTTTGGATTCCCTTGGTACAAAGAAAACACTTAATTTAAATCTTGAGACAGGAATGGATGGGGAATTCATTTCAATGGCAATTATTATTCCAATTACGCTTGCAGCAATGCTTGTTGGTGCCATTTATACGTTGGTTATTTACTTAAAGGCAAGAAAAAAATATCAAGAAATTGAAAGAAGAGAAATTTAAAAGCTTTTTTGAATTTTTAAACAAAATAAAAGGTCATCAATTTGATGACCTTTTTAATTTATTTTATCTTATTCATCGCCAAGTTCAGATTCTTGAGCTTCGCGTCTGTTAATTTTTTGTGCTTGATGTTTACTGTATTGTTCACGTTCATGTTGTCTTAATGAAATAGCGTATTCTTTCTTTGATCTTTTTGAGACAAATGAATGATCTTTTTTCATACGGATTTCTTCACTGCTGTTATTGATACAAGCTCCTTTTCTGAAGCCTCTGATATGTGTTGAGTCAGAGTATTCTTCAACGTCATTTATTTTGTTTAAATTAAGTTTTGCCATAAAATTTTCCTCTCTTGTTTTTAGTGGATTTATTGTAGCATATTGCAGATTTCAAGTCAATATAAAATAGAATTTTTATATGAAAATTGTAAACATTTTTTGTTTTTTTATTGTTATTTAATTAAAATTTTTGACATTAAAAAATATCTGGCATTTACCAGATATTTTATGGTGCGAGGGAAGAGACTTGAACTCTCACTGCTGTTAACAACTTGCCCCTTAAACAAGCGCGTCTGCCGATTCCGCCACCCTCGCAAATAAGTAATATTGATTGTCAATTTATCTACATTAACCAAGCACTTTCAGTTGGATAAGCCGTATCAAATTTCAACTAAAAACAAAAGTATTATATATTAAAACTTTATATTTGTAAAGTGTTTGTATAAAAATATTTATAAATTTTTCTTTTTTTTTATTAATTATTATTCTTGTTATGTTATAAT
>CAKJZE010000002.1 GCA_918285425.1 Clostridiales bacterium | reverse complement strand
TAATGATAAGAATATCAATGTTATTCATGAGGAAGTGAAGACCATTGACACATCTGTTCCAACTATTATTGCGACTGGGCCCCTTGTCAGTGATGCTTTGGCAGAAGAAATTAATAAACTTCTTGGCGAAACGGACAGCTTGCATTTCTTTGATGCATCTGCGCCAATTGTTGATGCTGAAAGCATTGACTATTCCAAAACTTTCACAACTTCACGCTATCAAAAAGGGGAAAGTGACTATGTTAACTGCCCAATGAATAAAGAAGAATACTATAATTTTGTTCACGAGCTTATTAATGCCCAGCGTGTGACATTGCATGACTTTGAAAAAAGTGAAATTTTTAATGGCTGTATGCCTGTTGAAGTTATGGCTTCGCGAGGGGAAGACACACTGCGTTTTGGCCCACTTCGTCCGGTTGGACTTTTGGACAATGATGGTAAACGGCCTTATGCTGTGGTACAATTACGAAAAGAAAATTCAGCAGGAGAGCTTTACAATTTGGTGGGTTTTCAAACAAATTTGACATTTGGCGAGCAAAAACGCGTGTTTTCCATGATTCCTGCACTTGAAAATGCGGAATTTTTAAAGTATGGTGTTATGCACAGAAACTCATTTATCAACAGTACAAAACATTTAAACAACAATTTTCAGATGATAAAATATCCAAATATTTACTTTGCAGGGCAGATCTCTGGCGTGGAAGGATATGTGGAAAGTATTGCAAGTGGGCTGATTGCATCTATAAGTTTGGCACAGATGCTTGACAGAAAGCCAAAAATAGAGTTTAATAATAAGTGTATTATTGGTGCGCTGGCAAATTATATTTCAACGCCAAGTGTGGACTTTCAGCCAATGAATGCGAACTTTGGTATTTTGGAGCCGCTTGAAAATCCACACAAAGACAAACAACAAAGGAAAGAACAATATTCACAGCGTGCAATTGAAGAGATGACTAAAATAAAGGAGAGTTTATAATGCAAATTAAAGGTACGACCATAATTGGTGTAGAGAAAGATGGCAAATTTGTTATTGCCGGTGATGGACAAGTGACAATGGGTGAATCTGTTGTTATGAAAGCACACGCAAAAAAAGTAAGAAGAATTTATAATGATAAAGTTGTGATTGGTTTTGCGGGATCAACTGCAGATGCCTTTACACTTTCTGAAAAATTTGAGAAAATGCTTCAAAAGTATTCAGGCAATTTGACAAGGGCTGCGGTTGAACTTGCACAACTTTGGAGAAGTGATAAAGGGCTTCGTCATCTTGAAGCATTAATGATTGTTGCAGATAAAGAGACTATGCTTATAATTTCAGGTGTTGGTGACGTCATAGAGAGTGATGACGGCATCTGTGCAATTGGAAGCGGTGGGAACTATGCGCTGGCTGCGGCAAGGGCACTTAAACAAAATACTAAACTTTCTGCAAAAGAGATTGCAGAGAAGGCAATGAAAATTGCAGGTGACATTTGTATCTTCACAAATGGCAATCTTGTGATTGAGGAGGTCTAGTATGGAACTTTCACCAAAACAAATCGTTGCAGAGCTTGACAAATATATCATTGGTCAAGATGAAGCAAAAAAAGCAGTTGCAATATCACTTCGTAACCGTTACAGAAGAAGTAAACTTGCAAAGGAACTTCGTGACGAAATCACACCAAAAAACATCATAATGAAAGGGCCAACTGGCGTTGGTAAGACAGAGATTGCAAGACGTCTTGCAAAGCTTGTTAAAGCTCCTTTTGTTAAAGTTGAGGCAACAAAATTCACTGAAGTTGGCTATGTTGGTCGTGATGTGGAATCTATGATTCGTGACCTTGTGGAAGCTGCAATACTGCTTGTTAAAAACGAAAGAATGGCAGAAGTACGTGAAAAAGCAGAGGCTGCGGTAAACAGCAGACTTGTAAATATTCTTTTTGTTAAAAAGAGAGATCTTTATGCAGGCAAAAGTGATGAGGAGATTAAAGAAATTCTTTCAAAAGAACTTTACACTGACAAATACGATAATGAACAAATAGAGATTGAAGTTCAAGAAGAACCAAAGGCTATGCCACTTATGCCTGGCATGGAAATTAATATTGGTGACGTGTTTGGCAACATGATGCCAAAACGTAAAAAACGCAAAACCATGCTTATAAGTGATGCAAAACGCATACTTTTGGCTGAAGAAAGCGACAGACTTATTGATATGGACAATGTCAACAGCGAGGCACTTACCCGTGCAGAGCAAAATGGTATCATCTTTATTGATGAGATTGACAAGATCACAGGCAAGGGTGGCGCAGGCAGTTCTTCGCCTGATGTTTCAAGAGAGGGTGTTCAGCGCGACATTCTTCCAATCGTTGAAGGAAGCACAGTTTCAACCAAGTATGGTCCAGTCAAAACTGACTATATGTTGTTTATCGCAGCTGGTGCATTTCATATGTCAAGAGTGGAAGATCTTATCCCAGAGCTTCAGGGTCGTTTCCCTGTTACTGTGGAACTTGCAAGTCTTGGCTATGAAGATTTCATTAAGATTTTGAAAAATACTGAAAATTCGCTTATTGTGCAATATAAAAGCTTGCTTGGTGTGGATAACATAAACCTTGAATTTAAAGATGATGCAATCAAAGAGATTGCCCGAATTGCAGTTTTGGAAAATGAGAACAGTGAAAACATTGGTGCAAGAAGATTGCATACCATTTTGGAAAAACTTTTGGAAGATATTTCTTTCAATGCAACCGGTGATCACCCAGTTATAAACGTTGTCATCAACAAGCAATATGTGGAAGAACATCTTGCAAATATCTTAAAAGAATATGACCTTAAAAAGTATATTTTATAATATTATTGGAAGATTTAAATGGAGAATATTATGGAACAGATAACAAGTCAAAATTTTAAACAAACACTGGAAAATAAAGTGGTATTTGTTGACTTTTGGGCTGCATGGTGTGGACCTTGCAAAATGCTTGCACCAACATTTGAACAAGTTGCAGAGGAATTTGCAGACAAAGCAACTTTTGCAAAGTGTAACGTTGATGACAACAACACGCTTGCACTTCGTCAGGGTATACAGTCAATTCCTTGTATAATTGCTTATAAAAATGGTCAGGAAGTTGACAGATCTATTGGATATGTCACTGAAGATGCTTTAAAAGCATTTATTCAAAGGGTGATTGAATAAGTTGAAATATTATAAATTTTCTTTTAAATTTAACATAAATACTTGCAATTATAATATAATGTGGGTATAATATATTTAATAATGCTATTCTTTGGGAGTGACCGCAAGGCCACTCCTAAAATTTTGATAGGGGCAAAGGAGGAAATTGTGAACAAAAAAGAACAACAAGTTATTAAGCTTGTTAAACCCATTGTCGAAAGTTTAGGACTATATCTTGTTCAGGTAAAATTTCATAACAAAGAAGATGGGTTAAACCTGACCATCATAATTGATAAGAAAGGTGGTGTCAGTATTGAAGATTGTGAAATGGTACATAACGCCATTGGCGAGCCTTTGGATCAGCTTGATCCAACTGACAATCAGTCATATACTTTAAATGTTTCATCTGCAGGTCTTGATTGGCCACTTGTGACTGACCAGGATTATGAAAGAAATATTGAAGAAGAGCTTGAGATTTCCCTTTATCAAAAACTTGGCAAAGATAAAAATTATGTGGGTGTGCTGAAATCATACAGCAGTGAAAGTATCATAATAGTCGATAAAAAAGGCACGGAAACTATAATTCCAAGGAATTTAATTTCCAAAGCCATAAAATATATAAAATTTTAAGGAGATAAAAAATGACAAACAAAGATTTCTTTCTGGCACTTGATGAGCTGGAAAAACAAAAGGGAATAAAAAAGGATTTCTTTATTCAAACACTTGAGAGCGCACTTGTTGCTGCATACAAGAAAAATTTTGGAGAGGCTAAATCAGTTGAGGTAAAACTCAATCCTGAAAAGAACACAATTAAGGTTTATGCCTATAAAACTGTTGTGGAAGTTGTTGAAAATAAGGACAACGAGATTTCTTTGGAAGATGCTAAAGAAATAAAAAAGTCATATAAAATTGGTGACCAAGTTAAAGAGGAGATCACACCAAAAGACTTTGGGCGTATTGCTGCAGGAACTGCAAAGCAAGTTGTAACACAAAAACTTCGTGAGGCTGAAAGAAGTGCAGCATTTGCTGAACTTGAAGAAAAGGTGGACACACTCACCACTGGCTATATCAGAAGAAACGAGGCTGATACTTACTTTATTGAACTTATGGGCACAAATATTGAAGGTGTGCTTATGCCTTCTGATCAAATCGCAGGTGAAAAGTACAATATTAATGACAGAATTAAAGTTTACATAAAGAAACTTCGTGAAACTGCACGTGGAGTGCAAGCAATAGTTTCAAGATCTAACCCTGGTTTTGTTCGTAAACTTTTTGAGAACGAAGTTCCAGAAATTTCTACTGGTCATGTAGAAATCAAGAACATTGTTCGTGAAGCTGGATACAGAACAAAGATGGCAATATACAGTGCAGATCCACAAATTGATCCACTTGGCGCTTGTGTTGGTAATAAGGGAACAAGAGTTAACAGTGTTGTATCTGAACTTGGTGGAGAAAAGGTTGATATCATTATTTGGAGTGATGATCCATTTGAATACATTGCACGTGCGCTTTCTCCTGCAACTGTATTGTCAGTGGAAATTGACGAAGTTAACAAAACTTCAAAAGTCATTGTTCCTGATGATAAGCTTTCTCTTGCAATTGGTAAAAATGGTCAAAACGTTCGTCTTGCTGCAAGACTTACAGGCTGGAAGATTGACGTTAAGAGTGAATCAAAAGCTGGCGAAGAAGAGAAAAAGCAAGAAGCTAAAGAAGAAGTTATCTCTCTTGATGATATTGATAATATCTTTGGAGATCTTGATTAAGAGGTGCAGTTTTGGAACAAAAGTCAAAAAAAATACCTGAAAGAACGTGCGTGGTTTGCAGAACAAAGGGGCCAAAAGCAAATTTCATAAAAGTTGTCAAAACTGCTGATGGAATTTTTGTTGACAAGAACGGCAAAACAAACGGAAGGGGTATGTATATCTGCAAAAATAAAGAGTGCATAAGTGAAGCTGTGAAAAAGCGTGCGGCAAACAGGGTGTTTAAGTGTGAATGCCCTGCAGCTGTCTATGAGGAGCTTGGAAAGATTGATGAATTTGACTAAAGTGAAAAGTTATTTTGGTTTTGCAGTAAAAAGCGGCAGTGCGGTTTTTGGAACTGATAACATACTGCAAAAAAAACCGAAAGCCGTGTTTATAGGTGATGATCTTTCTGAAAATGCACAGAAAAAACTGGCACATTTATGTGAACAATATGAATTGTGCTTGGTTAAATTGAATAAAGATGACATTAAAAATATTACGTCAAGTGAAGATGTGAAAGCCTTTGGGATTAAAGATAAAAACTTGGCTGATGCAATGATAAGTTGCCTGGATTAAATGGAGGAATAAATTTTTGGTAAATAACGAAAAAAATGTTCAAACAAGAGTAGACTTGGAAAATGTTAAAAAAATGCGTGAGATTTTGCAAAGCGGAGCTTTGGCATCTCTTGGTGCAAACATAAAGAGAGCTTATACAAAACTGCAACAACTTAAAGACGTTATAAAGCGCAAAAATGTTGCAGAGACAGCAGAAAAACCAATTGCTAATAAACAGCCAGAGGCTAAACCAGTGGTTGATAATCCCGTTCGTCCAAATTCTGTTGTGAATAATATAAGACCCGCAGCTGTGCAAAGTGACAGGGAAAAGAATATTCCTCAAAAAGAAAAGAGGGTGTTTGCAAACAATGCTGGTGCAAACAGGAATTTCCAAGACAGACGTCCTGGGGGCCAAGGTCAGTTTGGCAACAGACAGAACTTTCAAAATGGTAAGCCTGGATTTAAAAATGCGCAAAACAATGGACAAAAATTTGGTCAAGGTCAACAAAGGCCAAATGCCGGTAAACCAGCTTTTGCTGGCATTGAAAAACTTGATGCAAGTATTTTGTCAAAACAAAATACAAATACTCATGGAACAAAGAAAAAAACATTTGAACGTTCAGATGATAAAAAGGCTATGAATAAAAAGGCTCTTGTTATGCGTGGATATGTTGCTGATGAGTCACTTTATGATGATGGCGACAGAATGGGAAGCAGAAAGCGTGGTGCAAAGAAACAAAAAGATGAAAACACTTTTGTTGCACCTAAAATAGAACATGCAGTGATCACTACTGACAACCTTACTGTTAAAATTTTGGCAGAGAAGATTGGTCATACTGTTCCTGAAATAATAAGTAAGTTTTTGCTTCTTGGCATGATGGTAAATATCAACAGTAATATTGACTATGATTCTGCAGAGCTTATTGCTTCAGAGTTTGGTGTAACACTTGAAAAGAATGTTGGTAAAACATTTGAAGAACAACTTGCAGATATCTATAGTGCAGAAACTGACAAGGAGGAAGATTTACAGAAACGTCCTCCAGTTGTTACAGTTATGGGACATGTTGACCACGGTAAAACATCACTTTTGGACTATATAAGAAAGACAAATGTTATTGGTGGCGAAGCTGGCGGAATCACACAGCATATTGGTGCTTATCAAATTAAAGTTAATGGCGAGACTGTTACATTTATTGATACGCCAGGGCATGCTGCCTTTGCTGCAATGCGTGAACGTGGTGCAAAGCTTACTGACGTTGCTATTTTGGTGGTTGCTGCAGATGATGGCGTTATGCCACAGACAAAAGAGGCAATAAGATATATTCGTGAAGCAAATGTGCCAATGATTGTTGCGATAAACAAAATTGACGTTCCTACTGCAAACGTTGAGAAGATTAAAGAGGAGTTATCTGCCGAAAATGTCGTGCCAGAAGAATGGGGCGGTGATACAATCATGGTGCCTATTTCTGCAAAACAGGGTACCAATGTTGACAAGCTTTTGGAAATGGTATTGTTTGTGGCAGAGTATCAGAATTTAAGAGCAAATCCAAACAGAGATGCTGCAGGAAGTATAATTGAGGCAAGACTTGACAAAGGTATGGGAACTGTTGCAACAGTTTTGGTGCAAAATGGTACATTAAAAGTTGGCGACAACATAGTTGCAGGCACTGCCGTAGGTAAAGTCAGGGCAATGATCAATGAAAAGGGCGTACATGTGAAAAAGGCAGGCCCTTCAACTCCTGTTGCAATTTTGGGACTTACCGAAGTGCCAAATGCCGGCGATCAACTCTTTGTTGTGGACGAGAAGATGAGTAAAAATATTGCATCTGAACGTACAAGTAAACAGAGAACAAGTATGATTCAGTCTGAAGACACATCAGTTGAAACCCTTTTAAGCAAGATTGCTGATAAAAACTTTAAAGATTATAATGTTATTATTAAAGGTGATGTTCAGGGTTCTATTGAAGCTTTAAGACAATCATTGTCAGTAATTCAAAATGAAGAGGTTAAAGTAAGATGTATCCATGGTGGAGTTGGTCAGATAAATGAAAATGACATCATGCTTGCAGAGGCTTCAAATGCAGTAATTGTTGGATTTAATATTAAACCTGATGCAAAAATCAAGCAGATTGCTGAAAAGAAAAATGTAACTATTAAGACATTCAAAATTATTTATGAAGTTATTGATTTTGTTACTGAAGAGATCACAAAATTGCTTGCGCCTAAATACAGAGAGGTTGTGACTGGTCATGCAGAAGTAAGGGCGTTATTTAAAGCAAGTAAGGTTGGTATTATTGCAGGAAGCTATGTACTTGATGGTAAGATTACAAGAAACAGCAAGGCAAGATTGCTTCGTAAAGACAAAGAAGTTTATAACGGCAGTATTGCGACCCTTCAAAGAGAGAAAAATGAAGTTAAAGATGTTGCCGCAGGCTTTGAATTTGGTGCTACTTTAGCTGGCTTTACTGATATACAAATTGGTGATATCATTGAAACATACGCAGAAGAAAGAATTTAAAACTTTATAAAGGAGTAAACTGATGGCAGGATACAGAATGGACAGAATTAACAGTGAGATGCAGAAAGCTATTGCGGATATCATTGCAAACAAATTACGCAATCCGGAACTTGAAGGTGTGATTATATCGGTTATTGATGTTGATACAGCTGCTGATTTAAGCTATGCCAAAATTGCAATAAGCGTGCTTGGTGATTTAAACCTTAAAAGCATGGTACTTGCAATCTTAAATAATGCAAAGTCATTTATAAGAAAAGAACTTATGGGCATGATCAGACTTCGCACTATGCCAAATCTGGATTTCAGGCTTGATGAATCCTATGAAAAAGGGCAAGAAATCATTGAACTTATTGATAAAATAAGTGGAGATAAAGATGAAAACTGATCTTAATAAAATAGCTGAAATAATAAAAAGTAATAAAACTTTTGCAATTTATTCCCATGTTCATACTGATATTGATGCTGTTGGCAGTTCACTTGCGCTTAAGCTTGGTCTTGAAAGTATGGGTAAGATAGCACATGTATTTATTGACTCACAGTTGCCTGAAAATGCATACTTTTTAAAAGATGCAAAGCTTATTAATAATGAAAAACAGAAAGAATATGATGTTGCTGTGGTTCTTGATTTAAGTGACGAGTCAAGACTTGGACGTTTAAGATATAAATATAGAAAAAATGTGAAGACTACTATTTGTGTTGACCATCACATGGATCCACAAGATTTTTGTAAATTTGCATATATAAACAGCAATGTCTCATCTACTTGTGAAAATATTTATCAACTTTTAAAATTGTTACAAGTTAATTTAACTCAAGAAATTTGTAAATGTTTAATTGGCGGAATTTTGACAGACACTGGGTGTTTGAAATTTTCTTCAGCATATCCTTCAACTTTCAGAATTGTGGCTGATATGCTTGAACAAGGTGGTTTTTTAATGGACGAGATTACTTATCCATTATTTAACAGTAAAAAAATTAATGAGTATGAACTTTGGAAGCTGTCAATTAATAAAACAGAGCTTATTTTTGATAACCATGTGGCAATCATAGTTTTGTCGCAATCTGATTTTAAAAACACGGGCACATCTATGAAAGACACAAAAGGGTTAACTGACAATGCACTATTGCTTGAGTCTGTAAAGATTGTTGTATTGTTATCACAAGATGACGATGGTGTGTACTATTTATCAATCAGGACAAAATCACCATACAGTGCAAAAAATATTGCTGAAGATTTCGGTGGCGGTGGACATTTAAAAGCTGCAGGTTGTAAAATTGCTGAGCCGATTGAGATAACACGAGATCTTATTATTAAATCTGTTGAAAAGGAACTTAAAAACAAGTGATAGGGTTTATCAATATTATTAAGCCTACTGGTATATCTTCTGGGCTTATTGTGAACAAGGTGAAGAGATTGGCTGGCGCTAAAGTTGGTCATCTTGGTACACTGGATCCAGCTGCTTCGGGTGTGCTAACTTTGGCAATAGGCAAAGCCACTCGCTTTTTTGATTATTTTTTAAATAAGGATAAAGAATATGTTGCACTTGCAAAGTTTGGGGTTTTAACAGACACTTTAGATTCAGATGGTGTAGTTCAAAAAAGAGAAGATAAGATTGTTACTTTTAAGCAAGTATGTGAAGCTGCAAAATTATTGGTTGGTGAAATTGACCAAGTGCCACCTGTTTATAGCTCTAAAAATATAGGTGGCAGGCGTGCATATGATTTGGCAAGAAGTGGAACCGAAGTTGAATTAAAACCAAAAAAAGTGCAAATTTATGACATCAAAGTTGAAAAAACTGCTCAAAACGACATTTTTAAGCTCAAAATACATTGTTCAAGCGGAACATACGTGCGATCTATTGTAAGAGATATTGCAACGCAGCTGGGTACGGTTGCGACCACAGTTTGTATTATAAGAACACGAAGTGGTGCTTTTAAAATTGGCCAGGCATGTGTGCTTGATGACATAGAGAAGGATATAAATGCCGCAGTTATCAATGTAAATGCAATTTTGAAAATGAGAGAAATATTGCTTAATAAAAATCAAATGTGTGATCTTGGCAATGGTAAAACTGTAGAAGTAGATTTGGCAGATGGTGAATATTTGGCAAAGTATAATGGCGCAGAATTTGCAGTTGTTACTTGCACTGGTGGTAACATAAAGAACAAAATATATTTGTACGAAGGGGAATAGTATGGTAAGGTTTGGTCCGTCAGGATTTTGTGAAGAATTTGTAAAATTGCACAGCCACACTGAAGAGGTGCCAGAATGGCTTATGATTCATGGTCTTGATGCATATGAATATGCGTTTAACAAGGGTATTCGAATCAGTGATGAAAAAGCTTTGTCAATAAATAAAGCTTTCAGTGAAAAAGGTATTTTGTTAAGCGTGCATGGACCATACTATATCAATCTTGCAAATCCAGATGAGGAAATGGCGAATAAGTCAAAAGGCTATATCATTGACAGTTTAAAGAAGATGAAATTGATGGGGGCTAAATATTTGGTGTTCCATCCAGGAAGTTTAATGAAGGCGACAAGGCAGGAAGCCTTTGACATGGTCATGAAGCGTTTAAAAGAATTGATAGTTCTTTTAGATGAAAACGAGTTTTATGACATGTATATTTGCCCGGAAACTATGGGAAAACATGGTCAGATAGGTACGGTTGAAGAAGTGGCACAAATGTGTGCGCTTGATCAAAGAATAATACCTACACTTGATTTTGGGCATATCAATGCATTTGGATGTGGTTGTTTAAAAACAAAGCAAGATTTTGAAAATGTTTTTATGACTTTGAAAAAATATATTGGTGAAAGATACAAAAAGGTACATATTCATTTTTCAAAAGTTATGTATGGGGATAAGGGAGAAATTAAACATCTCAATTATGATGAAGATGATTTGTATGGACCAAATTTTCAATATTTAGCTGAAGTTTTAAAAGAACACAACATTGATGCAACTGTAATTTGTGAGTCAAGTGGTGCACAAACACAAGATAGTGTTAAAATGAAACAAATTTTTGAAACAATTGATTGATTTTTGGTATTTTTGGTGTTATACTATTAAAGTTAAAAATTAATGGAGGAAGTTTATGATTACTGCAGGAGATTTAAGAAAAGGTGTTACATTTGAGTATGAAGGCAAAATTTATGTTGTAGTTGATTTTTTACACGTAAAACCAGGTAAAGGTGCTGCTTTCGTAAGAACTAAATTAAAAAATATTGTAACTGGTCAAGTTGTTGAAAAAACTTTTAACCCAGTTGAAAAATTTGAAAAAGCACTTATTGAAAGAAAGGAAATGATGTATCTTTATAACGATGCAGGGCTCTATTATTTCATGGACAATGAAACTTACGAGCAAGTGCCTCTTAATAAAGATCAAGTTGAAGATGCACTTAACTTTATCACAGAGAATATGAATTGCACTATTCAGTTCTATAAGGGATCTGCTTTCAGTGTTGAGCCACCAAACTTTGTTGAGCTTAACATTGTGGAGTGCGAACCAGGAATTCAAGGTGATACTTCAAAGGCAAGCTTTAAGCCAGCTACACTTGAAACAGGTTATGTAATTCAAGTTCCACTTTTTGTTAACAATGGTGAAAGAATCCGTGTTGATACAAGAACTGGAACATATATGTCAAGAGTATAGGGTTCTTTACAATCTAAAATGAAAATATGTCAATTTGTGACATATTTTTTTTTGTGCTTTCAACATATGTAAAGTAACTTGGTAATATGATTTTATAAACAAAGGGGGAAATGCATGCTGAATAATTTATTACCTGAAGTGCTTTTAAATGCAATGAGACGTTTTGATCAAAACAAAATCACTGAACTGCGCTTAAGAAGAAATTGCCCTGTTGTTATGAACTATTTTGGCAAAAATATAATGCTTACCTCAAGTGATGGACAAAGTGTTTATTGCAATAAAGACATGATTGATTTTGTTGTCAGGCGTGGAACAGAGAATTCACTTTATGCATATAATCACCAAATCAAACAGGGTTTTATAACAGCATGTGGTGGAATTCGTATTGGTATTGCTGGTGAAAGTGTCAATTCTGATAATTTTTTGCCAAAGACAATCAAAGATATCTGTTCAATAAATATAAGAATACCGCATGAAGTTATCAATTGTTCGGCTGTTGCGTTTAAATTTATTTATAGTCAAGGCCAGATAAAAAACACACTTATTGTCTCACCGCCAGGTGCAGGAAAGACAACATATTTGCGTGATATTGCAAGGAAGATTTCAGAAATTAGAGACAAAGTGATAAATGTTTTGGTGGTTGATGAACGCTATGAGATTGCTTCTTGCTTAAATGGCTCTGCAATGCTTAATGTTGGAAAGTTTGCTGACATCGTTTCAGGGGCAAGCAAAAAATATGCATTTACAAATGGCGTCAGGGCATTAAGGCCAGACGTTATTATAACTGATGAGCTTGCAGATGAAGAAGATATTGAAGCTTGCATGTATGCAATCAACAGTGGTGTGAAAGTTGTTGCATCAGTACATGGTGACAGTCTTGCACAATTAAAATCCAAGCAAAGCTTCAATAAAGTTTTAAATGAAAATTATTTTGAAAGAATTGTTGTTCTATCTGATAAAAATGGACCGGGATTTTGTAAGGCAATTTTTAATGAGAACTTGAACTGTATTTATTTTTAAGGTGAAAAATGGTCTATGTACTTTGTGTTGGTATAATGTGTGTTTCTGCACTTATTGGTAAAAAAATCGCAAAAATAGTTGTTTTAAGAGATGAATTTTATAAACTTATTGTTGTTTTTTGTGATTATTTGAAAACGAACATTTCTATGTACCGAATGAAGACAAATGAACTGATTGATGGTTTTGTCAAAAATTATCCATCTCAATTTGATAAAATATTCATAGGTTTTAAAAAATGTATTGGTGCTGTAAATAATGAATTGCAACTTACTGAGATAGGATTTTTAAAAACTTCAGAAATTCAGGAGATTAAAAATTTTTTGTTACAACTTGGCACAAGTGATGAGGCTAACCAGATAGCGGCAATAGAGAATTTTAAGCAGGTGATTTCTTACAGGACAGAACTGTGTAAAAAATCAAGAAATATTAAAGAAGGGTTGATTTTTAAAATATCATTAGCAATAGGATCTGTAATTTGTATTTTGATTATTTAAGGGAATAGTATGGATATTGATGTAATTTTTAAAATAGCTGCAATTGGAATTTTAACTGCAGTCATAAGTCAAATTTTACAGCACCAGGGTAAAAGTGAGATAGCAACACTTGCAACGCTTGCGGGTCTTGTCATAGCACTGATTATGGTACTTAATATGGTAAGTGGATTGTTTGACACTGTTAAAACACTGTTTAATTTATACTAGGTGCAAATATGTTGATCAAAATTATTGGTATTGGTGTTTGTACTATAATTATTAATATTGTACTTAAGCAATATAAACCGGAGATTGCAGTTATCAGCAATATTTGTGGTGCATTAATTATTTTTACACTTTCAATGAGTGGTATTAATGATATAATTGGAGAATTTGTAAATTTACACAATCAAGGCAACATTTCTTTGGATATTATTAATCCAATTATGAAAGTTATTGGAGTTGGGTACATAACCGAATTTACATCTGACCTTGCTGAAGATAGTGGGAATAAGCTGATAGCTTCAAAAATATTACTAGGGGGTAAAATTGCAATATGTACATTGGCTTTCCCAATCATAAAAAAATTAATTTCTGCAATATTTTCATTAATTTGACAAGAAATAGAGTGAAAATATGTATAATTTTGGCTATTTTTGCGTTTTTATTTTTTATGAATATTAATGCAAATTATTGTGAATACGTAAAAGCTGAAGATGATTCAGCTGATATTGAACAGGATTTGCAAGACAGCACTTTTGCAATTTTAGAAGATATTGATTTTACTGCACTGGAAGTTTTGCTTGAAAATGAAGATATAAATTTTTCATTGTTAAATGGCAAATCTTTTAAGGAATATGTTAAAGCAATCATTTCAGGGGAAGATAATGTCGGACTTGATTTTTTCTTCAGCTTACTTATGCAAAAAATTAAAACTTTTATAAGTCAAATAATTGCACCATTTTCAATAATATTATTAATTATACTTTTAACAGCATTATTTAATAATCTACGTGGTAGTAAAATAAGCGGTGTGTCTGAAATTGTTTTTTTGATTTGCTATGCTGGGGTTGTTTTAATTTCTGCACATCTTATATCTGGTCTAATTTTAAACACAAAAAATAATATAGCAAATATACAAAAGCAAATGGATTTGATTTTTCCTGTTTTAATAACACTTATGACAACTATTGGTGGGGTTGCATCTGTTGGTGCATTTTCGCCACTGATTTCTTTTTTGTCACTTCTTGTCTCAAAAATTTTTCTTTATATACTCTTTCCAATTTTTACTTTAAGTTTAATTCTTTCAATAATTGGCAATATTTCAAATAATGTAACCCTTGATAAATTTAATGCATTTTTAAAATCTTGTTTTAAGTGGGTGATTGGTACAACCTGTGCTGTGTTTATGGCATTTCTATCTCTCAAGAGTATTTTGGCAATAAGTAAAGATGGTTTGACGATCAAGGCAACAAAATATGCAATAAAAAATTATATACCAATGCTGGGTGGGTATATCTCTGATGGTTTTGAGCTTGTAAAAGCTGGTGGACTTATTGCGAAAAATGCTGTGGGATTTGCGGGTGTGATACTTATAATTTCGTCATCTGTTTCTGCAATATTGTCGGTTGCCGTCATACAAATATCTTTTAAACTTGTTGCTGGAATAGTGGAGCCGGTTGGGGATAAAAAGAGCTCTAAATTTTTGTATGACATAGCAGAGAACTTGAGACTTCTTGTTGTTATCATAATCGGAATAGCACTTATGTATTTTTTCACCATATATTTAATGATATGTTCTTTATCAGGGGTGCTGTAAAATGAATAATTTAATAATTAATATTGCAGTTTGTGCCATGCTTAATGTGCTTATGTCTGTTATTTTGCCAGATGGAAAAATTAAAAATTTATGTTCGATGGTAACCAGCCTTTATTTATTCTATTCAGTAGTAATTTCATTTGTTGATTTGTTTAAAAATTTTGCATTATTGTCGCATTTTCTTTAAAATATTGTTAAAATGTTAATAAAAATGTTAATAATTTGCGATTTTTTATAAAAACTGATATTAATAAAATGATGTAAAGATGAATATATTTTAATGTAAATTGATATGGCAAATACAAAAAAATCAGACAATAAATTTTTGGTGAAATTACAAGAATTTTTTAAAGATAAAAAATCCAAATATTTACTTACAGCAGTGCTGTGTGTTTTAGTTGTGATTATTTTTGCAAGCTCTTTGAAAACCACAAATAACAAAAAAAGTACTGAAGAAAATGCTGTTTCACAAAATGCTGTGTCTTGGCAGGAATATTGCGAAGCACAAGAGCATAGACTTAAATATGTACTTGAGAGTGTTAAGGGAGTTGATGAGGCCAGGGTCTTTTTGATGATTGATGAAAGCCCAACGATAACTTATCTTGAAAACACGGTTCAAACTAATGCTGCTAATCAAAATGGTGCTGGATCATTGCAGACAACGGCTGTGGAAATTAAAAATGGAACAATGACTATGCCTGTTGTGGTTGTGGAAAGGTTACCTAAAGTTCAGGGAGTGCTTATTGTTGTAAGTGGCAGTGTAGATATTAAGTTGATAAACACTTTGTCAAATGTTGTGTCGAGTGTAATGAATGTAAGCTTGTCAAATGTTGAAGTGTTGGAGGGAAATAAATGAAAATTATATATTTTAAGGAGGGTGGAAAGATGTTAAGTAAAAGGAAAAAAATATTTATTTTAGTGTCAATGGTATTATTGTTGTTGATAACTGGCTATTTGAACATTGCTTTAAATGACAATGATAATGATTTACAGACGACGACAACAACGGCAAACTTTTTTACTACTTGCAGAGCAGATAAAATTTCGGCACGAAATTATCAGCTTGAAATTTATGATTCAATCATATCAGCATCGGCTGATGCCAGCGAGGTAGAAAATGCTAAGGTTTTAAAAGCTGAAATCGCTGCAAGGGTTGAGACTGAAATGATTTTGGAAGAAAAGATACAAGCTTCTGGCTATGATGATGTCATTGTGACATGTTCTGGAGAAAATATCAATGTCTTTGTCAAAACCGCAAATGGTCTGACAAGCAGTGAAGTGGCAAAAATTCTTTCAATTCTTGTTTCAGAAATGAATGTTAAGGCAACAAATGTAAAAATAACTCCTGTTGAATAAACTGATATGTATTAAATTTTCACGTCGCAACTGCGGCGTGTTTTAATTTCTGTTGTTTGAATTATTACAAAAAGGTTGCATTAAAAATATGTTTGTGTTATACTGAAGGCGTAGGTTAATATAAATATAATTCTTATATTTATTTTACACGCTAAAGGAGGCAGTATGGCTGGTCGTTCACAAAGATTGATTGAAAGTGAAGAGGGGAGCTTGTCTTATAAAAGAAATGTTGTGCTTTCAGTGGTTAAGCTTGCAACTCAAGAGATAAGTGGTGTTTCTTCTTTGAATTCATCAGGTTATTCAGTTTGGAAAAAGATGTTTAACAAGAATTATAATCATGGTGTAGTTATTGAATTTGGCCAAGATAATGATGTGTATGTTGATGTCTTTATCAATGTGCTGTTTGGCTATTCTGTTAAAGATGTGGCTTTCAGAGTTCAAGAAAACGTTAAAAGCAGTATTGAATCAATGACGGATTTTAAAGTTGCTGCCGTCAATGTAAACGTTGTGGGAGTTGTATTTTCAAATACTGACGAAGTGTCATTTCTGTAAATGAGAGGTTAAACTGATGAAAAAAACAAAAGCTTTATTAATATCATTGCTGTGCGTTGAAATTGTATCACTGATAGTGCTTGCAGTTTTATTTGCTCTCAATGTTATTACTGCGGCTTTGTTTTTTATTTTTGTAGCAGCTGTAATCATTGTTTGTGGTATAAATATTTTTCTTCTACAAAAACTAGTTAAAAAAATCAAAAAGCAATCTGTAAAAATGGAAAGTAAAGCAATAGTTTCATCTGGTGACTTTATGACAGACATTTATGCAATTTTAGGTATTCCAAAACAGTATAATCCAGACGGCAGTTTGATGAGTATATATGAACTTTTAAAAATTCACCCTATTTATGATGAAACGGGAACAAGAATGCTCACACCTTATGAACTTTTGGGAATACTTCCTAAATTTGACAAGAATATAAATGAGATTCCATATGTATTTGTCATTAAAAACAGAATTGGTAAAATTGCTAAAGTAGATTTAACACAAAGAGTATTAACCCGTAAACTTACTGAGGAAGAGCAAGAGCAACGCATCATACAGCGTACATTAAAAGAAAAACTTGCAGAAGCAGAAAAGATGGGTGACAGTCAGAAAGCTGCTGCAATTAAAACTGTTATTGTGGCACAAAAAGCTACATCAGCTAAAAAGAAAGAAATAAAATACACGCGTGATACTAAATTTAGTAAAATAAAAGTGGTGGATAATTCAAAGGTTAAGATCCAAAGTTTGTTCGCAAAAAGAGAAGATAAGGACAAACCAAAACCATCAGCACCTAAACCACAACCAGCCACACCAAGTCCTGGGCCACAACCACAACCACAAGCACCTGTCAGCACAGTCACTTCAGTAACTGGTGGTTGGAAAATCGGATCCAAACCGGATAACAATTTGTCAGGTGCTGTCAAAATTTCTGGATCGCATGGTAAAGAAGATAGTGCTAGTGCAGAAATGGTAAAATAAATAAAAAGGTTTAATGGAGTTATTATGAGCAGAAAAAACGCACGTGATTGTGCTTTTAAATTGATTTTTGAGTATACCTTTTCAAAGGAAAAAAACAATGATACTTTGGAAGAGTATTTGGCTGCGGACGAAAACAAAGATGAAGTGGGATATATTCAGGAAGTATATAATGGAGTGATTGAAAAATATGACGAGCTTGTTGAAAAAATTGCTTCATTTTCAAGCTCTTTTAAACTTGACAGAATTTATAAAATTGATCTTGCCATACTTTTAGTTGCCACATATGAAATACTCTACATGAAATCTATTCCAACATTTGTCAGTATCAATGAGGCTTTGAATTTGGCAAAGACGTATTCAACAGAAAAAAGTGCATCTTATATCAATGGTATCTTGGCAAATTTTGTAGGTGAATAATGCAAAACTTAACTTTATCAATCACACAACTTAATAACTATATAAAAAACATTTTTGATAATGAAGAGTTGCTTATTAATATCAGTGTTTATGGGGAAGTAACTAACTTTAAAATTTCAAATGGCATAGCTTATTTTGATATAAAAGAAGATGGCGCACAGTTGTCTTGTATTAAATTTTCAAGCTTTTATCCTTTTGCAAAAAATGGTGACCAAGTTGTTGTGACCGGCAAACTTAATTATCATGTAAAACTTGGCAGACTCTCTTTTGTGGTTTCCAGCATAGAGCAGTATGGTATGGGGGCACTCTATAAACAATTTCTGGAGCTTAAAGCCAAACTTGAACAAGAAGGAATTTTTGATAAAAGCAAGAAAAAAACTATTGCTAAATACGCAAAAAAAATAGGTGTTGTGACAAGTGAAACTGGGGCGGTTATACGCGATATTTACAATGTTACAAGATCTAAAAACCCATTTACAGACATACTTGTTTATCCTGCAAAAGTGCAGGGAATAGGTGCTGAAAATGAGATTGTGGAAGGTATAAAATATTTTAATACTTGTAAAGACATTGACACAATAATTGTTGCGCGTGGTGGTGGCTCATTTGAAGATCTTGCACCATTTAATACTGAAAAGGTTGCTATTGCTGTGTTTGAAAGTGAAATCCCTGTTATTTCTGCAGTGGGGCACGAAACAGACTTTACTATTACAGATTTTGCAGCAGACTTGAGAGTCCCAACACCATCTGTTGCGGCAGAGGTTGCAGTGTTTGATTTTTATGCCGAGGTTGAATACCTTGACAATATGAAACATAATCTAATCAAGCTGATTGATAAAAAGATTGAACAAAACAGAGGGAATATTTCAAAAAATGTCAACTATGTTATATCCTATTTTCAGAGTTTGTTTGATGTAAATATTAAGCATGTTGAAAATATAAATCTTAATATTTCGCATAAAATTGATAAGATTTTGACAGTAAACAGCAATAAATTGCAGATTTTGACAACAAAATTGGAGAAACTCAATCCGCTTTCAATCCTTAAATCTGGATATGCTGTTGTGGAAAAGAATAATGAAAAGATAAGTGATATTAAAAAATTAAAATTAGGTGACAAAATCACAACAAGATTGTTTAATGGCAAAGTACACAGTGTTGTAGAAAAAGTGGAGGTAAATAAAGATGAATTATGAAGAGACTTTAAAAGAACTTGAAAATATTGCAGCAGAACTTGAAAAGGATAATGTTGGACTTGACAAAGCTGTTGAGCTTTTTGAAAAAAGTGTAGAACTTTCAAAAAATTGTTTCGAAAAAATCAAGCAAGCTGAAGGTAAAATTGAAATTATTAAAAAGGATTTGGATTCCCTGCAAATCAAACCTTTTACTGATATCGACAATAAAGAATAGGTAAAAATATGTTAGAAAAATTGACCATAAAAAACATTGCACTTATAAGAAGTCAGACCATTGAATTTAAAAATGGCCTTAATGTTCTTACGGGTGAAACTGGTGCTGGTAAGTCGCTTGTCATTGACTCGCTCTCTTTACTTTTGGGCGAAAAAGCAGATAAGTCACTTATAACAACAGGTGAAAACGTTGCTGTGGTTGAAGCCGTGTTTACCAATCTTTCTGATAACGTCAAAGATGTATTAAAAGAGTTTGATGTTGATGATGAAGATGTGCTTATCATCAGCAGAAAAATCAGTGTTGATGGTAAAAATGAGTGCAGAGTAAATGGACTGACATTTTCGCTGTCTATGCTTAAAAAACTTTCTGCGCCACTTATGGATCTGCATGGTCAATTTGAACATCAAAATCTTATGAAGGTGCAAAATCATATCCTTGTTTTGGATAAATTTGGTGGAAAAGAATTGTTAAATCTCTGTGAAAAATATAAAGAGATGAATAGACAACTCATTAACATTGACAGTGAACTGAATTCTCTTACAGCCGATGACCATGAAAGACAAAGACTTATTGATCTTTACCAATTTCAACTTAATGAAATAAGCTCTGCCGGTTTTGAGGTTGGTGAAGAAGAAGAATTAAAAGAATTTAGGAATCAAGTACTGCATCAAGAAAAAATTCAAGACACTTTAAGCGCTGTTAATTCCTTGCTTATTGGTGATGGATACGAGGTTGCGGGCGTGAAAGAAATTATCAAAAAAGCAGAGAATTTACTTACAAGCATAAGTATGTACAGTAAAGATTTGGAAGAATATGTTTCTCGTTTAAACTCTGTTAAGATTGAGCTTGAAGATGTTGGTGACAGCCTTACTGATAAACTTGACAATATGTATATTGATGATGCAAAAGCACAGCAAAATGAAAGTAGACTTGATTTGCTCTCTTCGCTCAAGAAAAAGTATGGTAATGATATCAATGCAATAAATGAATATTATGATAAAATTTCAGCAAGCTATGAAAATTTGATTAATTCAGAAGAGAGGATCAAACAATTAAAAAATGAGAAATTAAAACTTACTGATGAAATAACAAAAATCGCAAATCAGCTGTCGCAGAAACGCAAAAACGCTGCAATTTTGTTTGAAAATGCTGTAAAAAGTGAAATTTGTGAACTTGGTATGAAGAGCGCAGAATTTGTTGTAAATTTTGAAAATCTTTCAGTAGATAACAGAAATGAAAATGGATTTGATAAAGTTGAATTTATGTTTTCTGCCAATTTAGGTGAGCCTGTAAAGCCGCTTAAAAATGTTGCCAGTGGTGGCGAGATGAGCAGATTGATGCTGGGTATCAAAAATATAACTGCACAACTTGATGGCATTGGAACACTTATATTTGACGAGATTGACACAGGTGTAAGTGGACAAAATGCTCTCACATTGGCAAAAAAATTGAGTTTGGTTTCAAGATATGCTCAAGTTATCTGTGTGACACATCTTGCTCAAGTTGCAAGTTTTGGAGATAACAATTTCTTAATTCAAAAGTATGAAAGTGATGGTAAGACAACAACCAGTGTTGATTTATTAAATGTTGAGGGTTGTATAAATGAAGTTGCAAGATTAGTTAGTGGCAAAATAACTGAAAATACATTAAAAAGCGCGGAAGAAATGATTAATTACGCAAATAATTTTAAAAAAATATAATTTAAATACATACATTTATGTAAATATTCAAAAACTACACTTATGATTAAAAGTGTGGTTTTTTCTCTGCCTAAAAAAATCGTAGATGCAGTATTAATATTGTCATTTTTTTTGTCAAGTTTGCTTTTGTCCTATATAAATATTGTTTTGTCCTGTGGATTTTGTTATGAAAATGCAGTTACTTGCGCTTCTATGGACAAAGTACGACAAGAATTTACACTTGCTTCTGCATTAAGTCTTAAAGACATTTTCAAAAGTATATTTAAGGTTAAGACGGCAAAGCCGCAGGATCAAAGAGAGATTATGGTGTATCCAGGTGGATTTCCACTAGGTTTTACTCTTGAGTGTGATGGCGTTGTGGTTGTGGCTTGCGGTGAGGTGCAGACTGAATACGGCATGGTAAATGTTCTTGAAAATAAAAACATAAAAGTTGGTGACATTTTATACAGCATAAATGGTCAGGTCATTACAAGTGCAAATCATCTTCAACAGATTATTAACAGAGATGACTATTATGGAGATGAAATAGATGTGGTGGTAAAAAGAAAACAAACTTTTATAAATGAAAAATTGTTTCCACAGAAGGAAGTGTCGTCAGACTTGTACAGGCTTGGACTTTGGATTCGTGACAATGCAGCAGGTGTGGGCACACTGACCTATGTGCGTGCTGATAATGGAAGGTTTGGTGCACTTGGTCACCCTGTATGTGACATTGATACTGGCACTGTTATGCCAATCTCGTCAGGGAACATTTACAAATGCAACATTGTTGGCTTTAATAAAGGGTCAAGGGGAAACCCAGGGGAATTAAGGGGACTATTTTTGAAAAATGGTGAGCAAGCCGGTAACCTTGACTTCAACAATGAGTATGGTGTTTATGGCAGTGTGAGCGAGGAATATTTGAAAAAGCTATCTGGACCTATACCAGTGGGCTTTCGTGACAGTGTAAAAACTGGTAAGGCAAAAATACTGTGCACTATTGATGGAACAACTCCTCAAGAGTATAGCGTAGAAATAATTAAGCTGACATATCAGGCAAAAAGTGATAAGAAAAGTATGGTAATTAAGGTGACAGACAAAGCACTTATCGATCAAACTGGTGGAATAGTTCAAGGTATGAGTGGCAGCCCGATCATACAAAATGGTAAACTTGTTGGTGCGGTAACGCACGTGTTTATCAGCGATCCAACAAAAGGTTTTGGACTTTATATTGACTGGATGATTGATAACTGATTGATGAGTTTGCAAATTTTGACATAATTTTTAATAATTTTGTAAAATTTTTAAAAAACGTTTGAAATTCATTATAAAATGTGATATCATAGTTCTGTTTTGACGGAGAAAAATTATGGATATAAATTTAAAAACTTGTGTTTATCAAGCGGTACAAACTGACCTTATAAATTATTTTAATAATTCATATTTTATAAATATGGGATTTGAAATTATTGTAAACAATGGTGGATTTCAAGATCTATTTGCTTATATGTCTATGAATAAAGTTGATATTTTTATACTTGATGCAACCAATCTGGATAAGGCAAGATGCAGTTTTGTGATTGAGATTGTTTATAAAAATTTTTGCAAGAATATCCTGCTTATAACTGAAGATAAGTATTATCTTTACGAGGGTATGAGTACTTTGTCGTTTGAAGATAAAGAGAATTTTGATTTAAAACTAAACAATATTTTATTTACAATAAAAAGAAATATTGACAATTTGCCTTCACGCAATGTGGCTGTCGTCAAGAATAAAATATGTAATCTCTTGCTTGATTTGCAATTTAATTGTAAACGAGATGGTTTCCATTACTATGTTGAATCAATCTACAGAATGTTTTTAAGATTTCCGTACAAATATTCTATGATGGATATTTATGATGAGGTGGGAAAACTTTTTGGGAAAACTGGCTATGCAGTTGAAAAGAGTATGCGATCATCTTTACTTTGTGCAATTAAAAGAGTGAATTTGTTGCCAAATTGTAAAGAAAATGAAAAAATAAAATCTTTTCTTGCTTATGATATGAATAATAAACTTGTCACAAATATGCTTGTTCAAAGGCTTATGCAAGACAAAGAAATTAATGAAAGTCTTGATATAAAAACAAAAGGTTTGATTTATCAATAGTTTTACAAACTTTGTCATATAATGTTATATGAATAAGTTTGATATAAAAAGTTATATTTATATTCATTTTAAAGATAATGCGGTAAGGTATTATCTGATTTTATTTTCAGTACTTTTGGGTTTTGTTGTTGGAATTATTTTAAGTTTAAGCGGTTTTTCGCATACATCATTACTTAAAGTTTCAGACAAAACGCTGTTGGAATTTATCTCTGGAACGGCTGCTTATAGTGACATATTTTTGTCAAGGCTGATCAGCATTGTGTGTTTGGTACTTATCATTTTTGTTTTTAATCTTGTTCATCATACTGCTTTTTTAAATTATTTATTGATTGGTTATCAAGCATGTCTTGTGGTGCTTGTTGCAAATGCTGTGATATCAATTTATGGGGTTGTTGGCATAATAAACAGTTTTGTCATTTTGATTCCCATTAATATATTAAACATTTTTACCTACAGTTACCTTACTTGCATTTGCATGAAAAGGGCAAGTGATAGCCATAATTTAAATTCAACTTTTGGTGAAGGATTTAAAAATTCTTCTTTTTGGATTGAGTTTACTTTTGCATTAATTATACTTTTCGTGTTTTGCATGATTTATAGCTTTGTCTTACCATTTTTTATTAAAAGTTTTGTTCTTATAACATATTAATGCGTGTATAAAATTAAAAAGTTTTGCAAAAAATATTACCAAATAAACAAAAACGAGGTATTTTTATGAGAAAATTTGGTATATTTTGCAGTTTTTTATTTCTATTTTGTTTTATGATTTTGCCAAATGCACATACTGTGGTGTATGCTGAAAACAAAGATGCTTTAAACCCAGCGTGTAAGTCAGCGTTGCTTTATGATGCTAAAAGTAAGACTGTTATTTACTCAAAGGACGAGCATAAAAGGTTGCCTATTGCCAGCATGACAAAGCTTGCAACGCTTATGCTTGTATTTGACGCGATTGACCAAGGCAAACTTTCAGAAGATCAAATGGTGAGAATAAGTCAAAGTGCTGCAGACACTGAAGGTTCCTCTGCTTTTCTTGACGCAAAGAGTGAATATAAACTTGGGGATCTTATTATGACCGTTATTGTGGCATCTGCAAACGACAGTGCAGTTGCATTGGCAGAGGCTGTAAGTGGAAGCGAGGCTGCTTTTGCAAATGATATGAACAGGCTAGCAGAAGAACTTGGCTTGATTGACACACACTTTATAAATGCAACCGGACTTCCAGCAGTGGATCACTATTCATCTGCACATGATATATCAATAATATATTCGCAGATTTGTGATCACCCTATTTATAAAAAATACAGCAAAATTTGGATGACAGAGCTTGTGCACCCATCAGGCAGAAAGACTGACATTGTCAATACTAACCGTTTAATAAGAAGCTATGATGGTTGCGACGGTGGTAAGACTGGCTATACTAAAGAGGCTCAGTATTGTTTAACTGCTTCTGCAACGCGTGGTGATATGAGACTGATTGGTGTTGTCATAGGTGCACCGACCAGCAAGGATAGGTTTAATCAAATGTCTGATTTGTTTAACTTTGGTTTTGACAATTTTGAGAACAAAGTGGTGATTTCAAGCAAAACTCCAGTATGCAGAGTAAAGGTTTTAAGAAGCAAAATTAAAGATGTTGATGTTTATGCAAGTGAAGATTTTGTTAAGTTTTTAAAACGTGGCGAAGATTTTAAATATTCAATTAAATGTGAAACTGATGACATAAAAGCTGCTGTTTACAGTGGCGACAAGGTTGGAAAACTTTATGTACTTGATCAAAACAATCTTGTGATTTGCGAGAGTGACCTTGTCTTGCATGAAGATATTGCAGAGATTAAAATAGGTGAGATACTGCATAATATTTTTGAAAAACTTTAATATAATATAAAAAATAGACAAAAAGGGCAACAACTTGATTTAGTTTGTTGTCCTTTTGTTTGACATGAGACATTTTTTAAGTTTATAATATATTATAAACTTTTAATGGAGACATACCGAATTGTTAAATGCACTAATCAAATCGCCATCTGTTGAGTACTTTTTTGCAGTGCTGATAGCTTTTATATCTGCGCTTTTTATCATTATGCCTTTTCATGAGTTTGCACATGCGTTTGCTGCAAGCAAAGAAGGTGACTATACTGCGCGCGCAATGAAAAGATATACTTTGGCTCCGCTTTCGCACATAGATACAACTGGTTTTCTACTTTTGTTATTCTTTGGGTTTGGATATGCAAAGCCTGTTCCAGTAAATCCACTCAATTTAAAGCATGGCAGAAGAAGTCAGATTTTTGTGGCACTTGCAGGAGTTGTAACAAACTTACTTCTTGGAATTTTAAGTGCTCTTATTTATGGCTTTTTATTAAATGTTTGGCCAGAGCTGTTTTTACGATATGGTTTTTTAAGTTTGCTTTACAATGTATTCTTTGAATATATGATTTTGCTTAACTTTGTGTTTGTGTTTTTTAATATACTTCCAATTTATCCACTTGATGGTTTCAGACTTGTTGAAGCTTGCACAAAACCGGGTAATGGCTATGTCGAATTTATGAAAAGATATGGATTTTTCATATTGTTGGCACTGCTTTTGACAAGCGCTTTGGATTATTATTTAACGTATACAGGAATTTGGCTTGGCGATAAATTTACAGAGTGGTTTGTTAAATTGTTTGCATTAATTTAAAGGGAAAAGATATGGCAAAAAGTACAAATGAAGAACTAAATAAAGACAATGCTGTGGATAACTTCCTCCAGCTTTCTGAACAAGAGAAAGCAAATTTACAGGAAGATAATTTTTCTGTTGATGATCCAATCCAGATTGAAGGTATGGACTCACCAGATGATATTGACAGCACGCTTAAGTTTAAACTTGATCAGTTTGAGGGACCACTTGATCTGCTATATCACCTTATAAAGGTTGCAAAGATTGATATTCGTGAAATCTTCATCAGTCAAATCACCGAGCAATACCTTGAGATGATGAAAGATCTTGATGGTATAGAAATGGAAAAAGCAGCGGACTTTACGCTTATGGCTGCAACGCTTCTTGAAATAAAGTCAAACAAACTGCTTCCAAAACCACAACTTCAAGAAGATGCAGATGTTGAAGACCCTGAAGAAAAGCTTTATCGTCAACTTGAAGAATACAAACTTTTTAAAGAGGCAAGCGAGAAGCTTAAACCTCTTGAAGATATTGGCAAGTTCTACAAAAAACCGGACGACAGTGCTGGGCAGTATCGCTATGAACTGCCTGAAAAGCTGGAGGTTGATGCACTAATAAATGCTTTTTCAAATCTGCTTCACCGCGTCAGTGTTCGTGCAGAGCAGATGACAGAGCGCAAGATTGAAAAAGACCGTTTCACAGTTGCTGAAAAGATTGCGCAAATAAAAGATGGTTTGCTTGTAAAAAAACGATTTAAGTTTACTGAACTGTTTGATACAGACTATTCGAAGAGTGAAATTATCAACACATTCCTTGCACTTTTGGAACTTCTGAAAACTCAGGTTGTAAGAGTTCAGCAAAACGGCACATTTGAAGAAATTGATATTATTAAACGAGAGGATTAAATAATAAATGGAAAATTTAGAAAATATTTTGGAAAGTATATTATTTGCAAGTGGCGAAGCCATTGACATCAGCGACATAACAAGCAAGATTGATGTAACCAAAGCAGACATTAACAAAGCTGTAAAAAAATTGCAGGATAAATATGACGGCAAATCCGGCATAAAGCTTTTGCAGTTCAACAACAAACTTCAGCTTGCTTCAAATGGCGACTATGCAAATGAAGTGGCACTTGTTTTAAACCCAATACGGCAAAGAAATTTAAGCAAGGCAACACTGGAAACAGCATCAATCATTGCATACAAGCAGCCAATAACAAGGCTTGAAATTGAAGAGATCAGGGGTGTGTCAAGTGACTATGCAATAAATATTTTGCTTGAGCATAATTTAATTGAGGTTGTTGGCAGAAAAGATGCAATTGGTAAGCCACTTTTGTTCGGTACAACAGATGAGTTTTTGAAGAGATTTAACCTTTCAAGCATTGATGAATTACCTGACTATAATGAACTTCTGGAGCGTGTTAAAGTTATCAAAAGTGACGACAGACTTTACAATCACTTTGAAGTCAAAAGTGAAGATGATGCTGAAAAAACAGATGTTGCGACAGATGCTGTCAATAATGCGACAGCAAATGTTAATATTGAAGAATTATCAAATTTTGAGCCTGTTATTGGAGAAAAAGATATTGATGATGCAGACGACCAAATGTCAGATGATGACTTTGGCGATAATGATTTTGTGTAAAATATAAAAAATTGAGATAAAGTGTTTGAATAAAACACTTTCTTTTTTTGTGTTTTATTTTTATGTATTAATTTCAAGATGTGTGCACAATCTATGAATATGAAGCAGGGGTTAATCATTGCTCTTTTAGTTGTGCTTGTGGTGCTTGTAATAATTTATCCGTTCAAGTTTAAGCTGGCACTGCATTTCAATGTGTTGGAACTTGTTGGTTTTATTGCAATAAAATTTCTTGGTTTCAATCTTGTCACCATGAAGCTGTACATTGATGAAAATGGCAAGCCTTGTATTCAAAGGGGTAAGAAAAAGAAGAAAAAAAAGAAGAAGCCATTTTCATACAGACAGGCATACTTTATGTCGCTTGGCAAACGTTTGGAAATAAAGAAATTTGAAATCTATTTATCCTATGGACAGGCAAGTGATGCGTACCTTACATCTATGGCATGTGGGGTGGTTCTTATGATTGACAGCTTGCTTTCATCAGTACTTTTGGACAACTATAAGCATGTCAAAATTTATACTGACATTGACCCTATATATAATGATGATAGGTTGGAACTTTCCGGGGCGGTTGTTATAACATTTTCAATATTGGATCTTGTGGTGTCTGTACTGCTTGGACTTGTGAACTATTTTAAAGTAAAGAAGGAGGCAAAATATGCTTGATAATCAAATAAATGAACTTATGGCGAGTGCCATTGAAAAGATAAGGGGTATGATGGATGTTAACACTGTGGTTGGTGTGCCATTTGAAACAAAGGACGGCAAAATTTTGATACCGCTGACTAAAGTTTCAGTTGGTTTTGTTGCTGGCGGTGGAGAGTATGGAAAAGGTAAATCTGACAAAGAGGATCAGCCAATGGCTGGTGGCTCTGGCGGTGGTGTCAGCATGCAACCAGTTGGCTTTTTGTCTATTTTTGGTGATGAGTGTAAGCTTATAAGAATTGATGAAAAATCCAAATATGAAAAGCTTATGGAAACTGTACCAGAGATTTTAGCTAATATTACAGGTACTTTTAAAAAGGAGGACGAAAATGAAAAATCCAAATAAAAAGTCAATTTTAACAGTACTTTTTATGTTATTTATGGTTGGTTTTGCGTTTTTTAATTTGTCGCCTTACAAAAGCGAGCTTGTATGGGCGGAAGAAAAACAGCTTACAACAGCAAAGGCTATGATGGTTATTGAGAAAGATTCAGGACGAGTTTTATATGAAAAAAACAGTGATGAAAAATTGCCTATGGCAAGCACCACAAAGATAATAACAGCAATTTATGTTATTGAACACTGTGATGATTTGGATAAAAAGTTTGAAGTCCCAAATGAAGCTGTTGGGATTTCAGGAACAAGCATTGGGCTTAAAGCTGGTGAACATCTTTCTGTGCGTGAGCTTTTGTATGGACTTATGCTTCGCTCTGGCAATGACAGTGCTGTTGCACTTGCAATTTGTGCAAGTGGAAGTGAAAAAAAGTTTGTGGAAGATGTGAACAGGTGGTTGGTTGAGAAAATTGGGGTTAATAATACGCATCTTGTAAATCCGCATGGACTTCCAGATGATGAACATTATACTACAGCAAGGGATCTTGCAAAGATAAGTGCATACGCAATGAAAAATCCAGTTTTCTGCGATATAGTGAAAACACAAAAGATTTCAATTTCTGACGAGCTTAAAAGCAAGTATCCTCGCGATCTTGTGAATAAAAACAAACTTTTAAAAAACTATGAATTTGCTGATGGCATTAAGACAGGATATACCAAATCTGCAGGTCGCTGTTTTGTGGGTAGTGCAACTAAAGATGGTATGACTCTTATTTGTGTGCTTTTAAACTGTGGACCAATGTTTGAGGAATGTGAACATCTTTGTGAAAATGGATTTGCAGAATTTAAACGCTATCAAATTGTACGCCAAGGTGAAAAGCTTGGTGAAGTGAAAGTTGAAAATGCTGATCAAGACGTGATTGAGCTAAAAACAAATAGTGCGTTTTACTATCCGCTTTCAAAAAGTGAGCTGGCAAAAGTTAAAGTAGATGTAACAGCTCCAACAAGTGTGAAAGCACCACTTTCACAAGGCGATGAAATTGGTAGCTTTAGCATAAGTGTTGAAAATCAGTTGATTTTTTCTGATAAATTCTATATTATAGATAATATAGAATCAAATACATATGGTGCAAAACTTGAAAAAGTTATTGAAGGTATGTAAAAAGGTGAGAAAATCAAATGAGAATTAATAAATATCTTGCTTCATGTGGAATTGCAAGCAGGAGAAAATGTGAAGAGATTATAAAAGAAGGAAGGGTCTGTGTGAACGGTAAAGTTCTGACAGACCTTGGTTTTGTTGTGGGCGAAAATGATACTGTGACTGTTGATGGCAATGTATGTCAGCCATCTGGTGAGTTTGACTATGTTATGATGCATAAGCCAAAGGGATTTATAACGACTACTGCAGATGAAAAGGGACGCAAGACTGTTATGGATCTTTTGCCAGATAAATACAAAAAACTCAATCCTGTTGGAAGACTTGATTTTGACAGTGAAGGGCTTTTGCTGTTCACAAATGATGGGGACCTTGCATTCAGTCTGACGCATCCATCGCATGAGATAACAAAAACCTATGTCATAAAGGTGGAAGGTCAGGTCAAGGAAAGTCAGCTTGCAGTTGTGCGTGCTGGTGTTGTTATTGATGGAGTAAGGCTCAGTAAGTGTAAAGCTAAAGTTTTGGAAAGTGCAGAGAAGACAACTAAAATTGAAGTGATTATAAGTGAAGGCAAAAACAGACAAGTCAGAAAAATGTTTGAGGCAGTTGGTCTTAATGTTTGCTTTTTAAAAAGGACAAAAATTGGTGAGCTTCGTCTTGGTGGACTGTCTCGTGGCGAGTGCAGGCCACTTTCTGTACAAGAAGTTTTGTATCTTAAATCACTTTAAACAAAGGAGAAATTATGAAGGTTTGCATTATTGGTGGTGGTGCAAGTGGAATGATGGCAGCTCTTTTGATTGCTGAAAAGGGGCACAGTGTTGTTTTGCTTGAAAAGAACGAGAAACTTGGTAAAAAAATCTACATCACTGGAAAGGGAAGATGTAATCTTACCAACGCTGTAATTGGTAATGAATTCTTGGCAAATGTAGTAAGCAATCCGAAGTTTGTTTTAAGCAGCGAGATAAGGTTTAATTCTTCAGATACAATGAGGATTTTTGAGAACCTTGGTGTACCACTGAAAATTGAACGTGGTAATCGCGTTTTTCCAGAAAGTGATAAAGCAAGTGATATAACAAAAGCTCTTGAAAGAAGATTGAAGCTTTTAAATGTTGAAATAAAACTGAATACTGAAGTTAAAGAAATTTTAGTTAAAGATAATATTGCGTGTGGTGTAAAACTGGTAAATGGTGAAAAAATTGATGCTGATGCCGTGATTGTTGCTACTGGAGGCGTAAGCTATCCACTGACTGGCAGTACTGGTGATGGATATTTGTTTGCGAAAAGTGTTGGACATAAAATCATTGACCCAAAACCAGCCCTTGTGGCAATGGAACTTTGTGACAGTGATATAAGTGTGCTTGCAGGTCTTTCGCTTAAAAATGTAAGAGTTTTTGCCAAAGAAAAGGGAAAGGTTATTTACAAATCACCTGTTGGTGAAATGCTGTTTACAGGTAATGGAATTTCGGGGCCAATCGTACTGACTACTTCAAGCAATATAAATAGAATTTTGCCTGAAAACATCAAGATTTGCATTGATTTTAAGCCTGGACTTGATGATTTTGCACTTTTTAACAGAATTGAAAGAGATATTGTTACACTGAAAGCCAAACAATTTTCTTCACTGCTTGAGGGGCTTTTACCAAAGAGCTTGGTTGACATTTTTGCCAAAAGATTGAATATAAATAAAGAAAAGAAAGTAAGCCAACTGTCAAAAGAAGAGAGAGAAGCGGTTTCTTTTATGCTTAAAAATTTTGAGCTTAAGCTTAAGAAACTTGATGACATTGAACGTGCGGTTGTGACAAGTGGTGGTGTGTGTGTGAAAGAAATAAAACCTAAAAATATGGAGAGCAAACTTGTTTCAAAATTATATTTCATTGGTGAGGTGCTTGATATTGACGCACTGACTGGTGGATTTAATCTTCAGCTTGCTTTCAGTACGGCGGCATCATGTGCAAGTGATTTTTAGAAGGAGTTAAGAATATGTTGTTTGCAATTTGTTATTTTATTGGGTGGCTGATAACATTTTTGTTTTACCCAGTTAAAGTAATTGGTAAGAAGAATCTTCCAAAAAAACAAGGTTACATTTTAGCATGCAATCATTTTTCTAATCTTGATGTTGTGATGTTGGATACTAAACTCCATAAGAAAATAAGATTTCTGGCTAAAAAAGAATTGTTTAAAAAGAAATTTAATGCATTTGTTTTGAAAAAGTTTGGTGGCATACCTATTGACAGACAAAATCCAGGTGTTGCCAGTTTTAAGCAAGTGATAACCGTTCTTCACAAAGATAAAATTGTTGGCATTTTCCCAGAAGGTACACGAAATAAGGATAAGTCAAGTGATGACCTTGGACAAATTAAAACAGGGGCAATTACATTTGCCAGCAAGGCTGGTGTACAAATAGTTCCAGCAATAATTTATAAAAGATTTAAGATATGGCATAAAAACTATATTGTTATTGGCCAGCCACTTGATATAGTTGGGGTGGATACAAAACGTTTAACAAAAGAAGAAATTGAGATTAATACAAACAGATTGACTGATGCTATGAATAAGCTTCGCAAAGATATGGACGATAAAATGGCAGCAAAAAAGACAAAAAGGAAAAATGAAAATGAAAAGTAAAAAAAACACACTTCATAATGATGTACAAGATCAGCAGATGAAGGGGAATAAGATTTCACTTGAAGATCAAGTAATAAGAAATTTTGATGAGGTACTTGAAAGCGATGAAAAAATTATAAAGGGATTTAAACCAAATTTTGCCCGAGTATTTCTTTCAAGGCTTTTGCTGACTGGTATTCCTTGTTTGTTGATTGCAATTTTTGGTATTTTGACATTTTTAATACCTGATCAGCAAATGTCCTATGTTACTGCACTTATCATTATGTTGGTTGCAATTATGCTTGCATGCCTTATGTTTGCTTTGAGTGTTTGGTTTACATGCCTATATTACAAAAATACATATTATTGTTATACAAACAAAAGAATTATCATAAAGACAGGTATTTTTGCAGTGGATTTTAAAAGCCTTGTCTTTGACAGCATTGTGTCAAGTACTATTTATGTTGGTTTACTTGATAAACTATTGCGTAAAAACACCGGAACTGTTTATTTTAAAACTGCTTTGAATTCTGAAAGCCAAAAAATTGAAAAGTATATATTTGCACATGTTGAAAATGCAAGTGAAATTGAAAAAGAAATTAAAAATTATATATCAAAACAAAAATAAAAAATGCTTTCGTGAAGAAAGCATTTTTATAATTATCATCTTATTCAGTTCTTAAACATTCAACTGGATCTTTCTTTGCTGCAATACTTGCAGGAATAAGTCCGGCCAGTAATGTCAGTATCACACTTAATGATACCATGATAAATATATTTAAAAATGACAGATAAACCAGACCAGAAATGTTTGCAAGATTCGCAATTATTATGTTGATTATGCCTGCAAACAGTCCAGCAATTGCAATACCTATGACGCCTGCAAGAAAGCCTATCATGACTGTTTCTGCGTTAAAGATGCTGGCTATGTCTATTTTTCTTGCACCAAGTGCGCGAAGTACGCCAATTTCTTTTGTACGCTCTATGACTGATGTGTATGTTGTTACACTGATCATAACAGTGGATACCACAAGGGATATTGCACAAAAAGCTATGAGAATATAAGAAATAACATCAATCAGTTGTGCAAGCATATCAAAAGCAACTTCTGCAAAATTTGTATATACAATTTGATTTTCTGGGTGGTCTGTGTTCCATGTATTTAAGTATTTGGTTATCTCAACCTCTGCGGATATGTCTGCTGGATAAATGCGAATTGTTGTTGGTTGGTCATATACGCTTAAAAGTTGTAACATAACTTTATACTTTTCCGCCGCCGTAGAGTTTTGGTCGCTGACAATGGTTGAACCGTCAAGCACATATCTGTCTGGTGATGCAATTTGAGCTTGGCCTATGTCAGAGTTTTTAGCGTTTGCAATAACATATTCAGTAAGGGCTGGGGTATAAGTAAGACCTGTTTGAAGCCACTGGTTTGCATCATCATTTTTTATACGCAAAATACTTATAATGCTTAAAGTGACGGCGTTACTGTCATTGTAAAGATTTTCATAATCATCACGGGCATAGTATGTGTCAGTGCCTACATTATAGGTATAAAGCAAGTTGTTTGGAATATATTTATATTCTTTACCAACAATGTCTTCAAAATTTATGGTAGTATTTGTGACATCAAAGCCAAGCAGTGCAAGCGAAACTGAAGACACACGATTAAATTTGTCAACAACAAGTGCAAGTTCATTTTTATTCTGTGGGATTCCACTTGCACTTGAAGGGGATTTGTAAAGCACTTCATATGTATCTTCAAGAAGATCTGTGTTGACAATCATTTGATTTGCAAGGTCAGAGAAGCCATAAGATCCATAC
>CAKJZE010000001.1 GCA_918285425.1 Clostridiales bacterium | reverse complement strand
CCTGAAGGCTCACTTTCAGAAATTTGTGAGGTTTTACCTGTGAAGGTAAGCAAGGGGGCTGTCAGTCAACGCTTTAAAAAATTGATTAAAATTGCAGAGGAGGTTTTGTGATGGGTAAGGAATTTGTGCATTTACACCTTCATACCGAATTCAGCTTGCTTGATGGAGCAACAAAGATTAATGATCTTATTGACGAGACTGTTAAGCGTGGTTGGAAGGCGGTTGCAATTACTGATCATGGAAATATGTATGGTGCCATGAAGTTTTATTCTGCTTGTATTGATAAAGGTATTAAACCTGTTATTGGTTGTGAGTTTTATATTTGTCACGACAGGCTTAACAAACAGGGCAAAGCAGATATGGCACACCTTATTTTGATTGCGAAAAATGATAAAGGGTATCAAAATTTGCTTAAGCTTTCAGGTATTGCAGCGAAGGAAGGATATTACTATAAACCAAGAATTGACTATACAGTGCTTGAGCAGCACAGTGAGGGACTTATCTGTCTTTCAGCTTGTCTTGCGGGGCATATTCCACAATACCTTGTTAAAGGCATGTATGATGAGGCAAAAGCTTTGGCTTTGAAACTTAACAATATGTTTGCCCCTGGGGACTTTTATTTGGAAGTGCAAAATCATGGAATTCCAGAGCAAAAAATTGTCAATGAAGGGCTTAAAAGATTAAGTCAAGAAACAGGTATTAAGCTTGTTGCAACAAATGACGTACACTACCTTAATAAAGAAGATGCTGAAATTCAAGATATCTTGATGTGTATTCAAATGCAAAAAACTGTTGATGATCCTAATCGTCTTAAATTTGATACACAGGAATTTTACTATAAGACATATGAAGAAATGCTTGAGATGTTGCCTGATTTTGAAGAAGCACTAGAAACAACAAAAGAAATTGCTGATAAATGTGATGTGGTCATTCGTTGTAAAGGTCATGGAGATTTACATGGACCAGACGGAAAGGGCGTGGACAAAAAATATGTGCTTCCAAACACAGAAAACTATATTCCGTTTTTCCAAGCTCCAGATGGACTTACAAACTATGAATTTTTGCGCAAAATGACTTATGAGGGGCTTGCAAAAAAATACGGCGAGATAACTGATCAAATTAAAGAGAGGGCAGAGACTGAACTTAACCTTATAAACGACCTTGGCTTTGTTGAATACTTCTTGGTTGTGTGGGATTATGTAAACTATGCAAGAACTCACGGAATCTCTGTCGGACCTGGTCGTGGTTCTGGTGCGGGATCAATTGTTGCTTATGCAATTTCTATCACGCTTGTGGATCCACTTAAATATGATTTGCTCTTTGAAAGATTTATTCACCGTGAACGTGTTTCTATGCCTGACTTTGACGTGGACTTTGACTTTGAGCGCAGAGGTGACATGATTGAATATGTTAAGCAAAAATATGGCGTGGAAAATGTTGCATACATTGGAACTTTTGGTACAATGGCTGCAAAAAATGCCATACGTGATGTTGCAAGAGTTCTTCGTGTGCCTTATTCAACTGCGGATAAAATCAGTAAACTTATTCCTGCAAAATTGCCAGATGGTATTAAAAAACCTCCTGTTTTAAAGTACTATTTTGGTAAAACTGGTAAACCTGAAAATGAAAAGTATATAATTCCTGAACTTGTTGAGTTTTATAACACTGATGATACGCTTAAAAAAGTTATTGACTGTGCCATTAAACTTGAGGGTATGCCAAGAAATATGTCAACCCATGCCTGTGGTATTTTGATTGCTCCACATGCGGTTGATACTTATGTTCCACTTTCAAGAAATGGTGACGAAATTTCTACACAGTACTCTATGACAGAGCTTGAAAGCCTTGGTCTGCTTAAAATGGACTTTCTGGGTTTGCAGACACTTACAGACATAAGAAAAGCCTTGGGATATGTCAAAGAAAACTATGGGGTTGATATTGACTTTTACTCTAAAGATATGGACTATAACCATCCTGATGTTTACAAAAGGTTAAGTGAAGGTAAAACTGATGCCGTGTTCCAGCTTGAAAGTGGTGGTTTTAAAAAGTTTATGAAAGAACTTAAGCCAGACTGCCTTGAAGATATTATTGCCGGTGTGTCACTTTACAGACCTGGCCCAATGGCGTATATTCCAAAATATGTGCAGAATAAGCACAATCCATCACTTGTGACATATTCTGATCCTTGCTTGGAACAAATTTTGAACGTTACTTATGGTGTTATTGTATATCAAGAGCAAGTCATGAAAGTATGCCAAGTTATGGGTGGATATAACCTTGGACAAGCGGACAATGTGCGCCGTATCATGGGTAAGAAAAAAGTTGATAAAATGGCATATGAAAAAGAAAAGTTTATCAATGGTTGGGAAGACCCAGAAGGTAAAAAGTCAATACCTGGCGCAATAAAATTGGGAATTAAAAAAGAAGTGGCAGAGGACGTATTTGGCCAAATGGCTGCTTTTGCTTCATACGCGTTTAACAAGTCGCACGCGGCTGCATATGCATACTTGACCTTTCAAACCGCTTATCTTATGACTTTCTATGAAGAGGAATTTTTGACTGCGGTTATCAATGACAGAATAACCAAATCTGACGAAGTGGCAAACTATCTTACTTATGCCAAGAGTGAAGGCATCGAAATTCTGCCTGCGGACATAAATAAGTCGCAAACCTATTTCAGTGTAAAAGATAAGAAAATCAGATTTGGACTTTCAGCTATTAAAGGTATTGGCATTGGCATTTGTGATGCAATTGTTAAAGAAAGGGAAGAGCATGGCGAGTTTAAGGACTTAAGTGACTTCCTTGTAAGAATGGTGGATATCAATATCAACAAACGCATACTTGAAGGAATGATCTATTCTGGTGCATTTGACTGCTTTAATAAGAAAAGAAGCCAACTTGCAGCAGTGTATGAAATGGCACAGAACTGTGCAATAAAGGACAGAAACAGTCGTCTTACAGGTCAATTTAGTATGTTTGGTGACATAATTTCAAAAGATGTTTCAATTCATATTGACTATCCTGATATTGCAGAATATGATACCAAATATAAACTCAAAAAAGAGAAGGAAGCTTTGGGAATATATTTAAGCGGGCATCCACTTTCACCTTATCTTACAATTATTCAGAATATGAACTTTAATGCTGGTATGGTTAAAGATTTAAATAAGGAAGAACAAGAAGATGGGGAAGAGCCTGACCAAGAACTGGCGGCTGTTCAAAATGAAATTCAAGACGGCATGAATGTCAAGATGATTGGTGTAATTGCAGAAGTGAAAAAGATGTTCACTAAAGTTGGCAACAAACCTATGGCAATTTTGCGTCTTGAAGACCTTTATGGCTCTGTAGAAGTTATGGTTTTCAACAAATTCTGGGAAATGTATAAAGATAATTTGCTTGAAGACGTGATTGTGACTGTTGATGGCAGACTTTCACTGCGAGAGGGGGAAAGACCAATTATCATACTTGATAAAATAGAGTTCCTTGATTCAAACAGAGAGGAAGAAGACGTGCAATCAACTGGCAAAATTATATTTAATGATACCTCACTGCAAGAAAAACCAAAAAATCTTTATGTGCAGTTTGACATAAATGATGAATCAATTAAGAAAAATGTATTTGAAATTTTGGGTGGATATCCTGGCAAAACACAGACATTTGTGCAATTTAACAAAAAACTTTACAGTTTAAATCATAATGTGCAAGAGTGTCAGGCACTTTTAAGTGAGCTTGGCAATTTGCTGGGTGAGAATAATGTTAAACTTATTTAAAATATAAAATGGAAAAAGGATGAGAAATGATCTCATCCTTTTATTTTTTTAGCCGCTGTGTTTTTTGTTTACAATGTTTTCAAGAATTGCAACAACAGCATACATTAATCCTGCCAATATACAAAGGACAACTATTGATGCCATCACAAGATCCAGTTTAAATACTTGACCGCCATAGACTATTAAATATCCAAGTCCTGCTTTGCTGGTAAGATATTCACCCATGACTGTGCCAACCCAGCTCATGCCTACATTGATTTTAAGTACGGAAATGAATTCGCCTATACTTGCAGGAATGATCAGGTGGGAAAGTATTTGAAGCCTTGATGCCCCCATAGTCTTTAAAAGCAAAATCTTCTCTTTTGGGATAGATAAATAGCCATTAAGCATTGAGATTGTTGTGATGACAATACATATCAAAAATCCCATTGCAACAATTGACTTTGTGCCTGTGCCCATCCACACAATGATAAGGGGGCCAAGTGCAATTTTAGGTAAACTGTTTAAAACTATAAGGTAAGGCTCTAAAACTTTTCTAAAAAATGGTAATGAGTAAAGAATTATCGCAATTATTGTTCCAACAATGGTGCTTATAAGGAATGCCAGCAGTGTTTCATAAAGTGTAACCCAAGAGTGATATACAAGTGCACCCGATTCAAAAAGTGTGCCAATTTGTTTGACTATTCTTGATGGGCTGCTTGAGATAAATGGATCAACTAAGTTCACTGCTGCACAAAGTTCCCATATGGCAAGAAGAGTAAGTAAAAGTAATACCCTTGTAAGGTGTATGGAAAATGTTTTAATTTTCAATCCTTTTAAATATTTTTTATGAGCCGCAGAAAATTGTTCATACTTTTTTGTCATGTATCAAGCAGATCCCAAATTTCATTAAAGTAGTTATTAAATTTGTGGTCTTTTCTGCGTTCAAAAGGTGTTAAACAAGGATCAAATTTTAAATTTATTATTTTTTTTACACTTCCCGGTCTGGAAGAAAGAATAATTATACGATTACTTAATGCTATTGCTTCGCCTATGTCGTGTGTGACCAAGATGGCGGTTTTATTCTCATTTTTAATTATTGAATATACATCATCTTGCACGGCAAGGCGTGTTTGATAGTCAAGGGCTGAAAACGGCTCGTCAAGAAGCAGAAGCTGTGGTCTTGTTGTCAATGTGCGTATAAGCGCAACTCTTTGACGCATACCTCCAGACAGTTCACTTGGATAGTGACTTATGAAGTCTTTAAGCCCATACTTTTCAAGTAAATTTTTTGCATACTCGCGATTTTCATTTGTATTACGATTTTTAAACTTAAGACCAAGTGTGACATTGTTCCAAATGTTGATCCATTCAAAAAGGTTATCCCTTTGGAACATATATCCAACTTGATCTGTTACTGAACTTACCTTTATGCCTGAAATAGTGATCTGACCTTGAGTAGGTTTCAGTATGCCGGCTATCATGGAAAGCAGGGTTGTTTTCCCCGAGCCACTGGGGCCGACTATGCTTATAAACTCACCGCTCTTGACGGTAAAGTTTAAGTTTTTTATTGCATGTGTTTCACTTTTAGGAGAATGATAGATAAGTTCAATATTTTTAAGTTCTAGTAAATTCTCCATAGTTTTATCTCCAGTTTAATAGGCAATTAGTGCCTACAATTTATTTTATGCATTTTTCAGTGCATATGTGTTATCAACTACATTTGCAAATGGCACATTTTTGTCAAGCTCGCCAGCGTTTTTAAGCACTTCAAGCAATTTGCTATATGCACTTTGAGTCATTGCTGGGCTTGCACACCATGCGTCAATCTCTTTATAGCTTTTGACTGCCTTTGCAAGTGAGCTTGCAGATGATCCATCAAATGAAGGCAAAAGAGCATTGGCAACAGTCAGATCATCATTTGTCATAAGATAGACATATGCCTTTTTGATTGCTCTGAGGAATCCTTCAATCTTGTCTGGATTGTTCTTTATAAATGAAGGAGTTGCCATGAATGTTGTGAAAGGAATTTCACCGCTGTATTCACCAACTGATCCTACGATATAGCCTTTGCCAGCCTCTTCAAATTCAGTGGCAGTTGGCTCAAACATTGTACAATAGTCTGCGTCTTCATCAGCTTCAAAAACAGGAACTTGCATTGCAAAAGATGTGTCTGTGTCAAGAGTGATGTTGTTGCCATTGATCAAGTCATTTTGATTGACAACCCATTCAAATGTCATTGCAGGAAGACCTCCACGGCGACCAGCAATTACCTTTTTGTTTACAAGGCTTGTCCTCCAGTTGAAAGTATCTTTCTCGTTAGTCTTTGACACAAGAAAAGATCCATCACGCTTGGTAAGTTGTCCAAATATCATTGGGTGTGATGTGCTGCCTTGTGCGTCAAGATAGATAACTGTTTCAGCTCCAAGCAGTGCTATGTCTGCGTTTCCAGACAAAAGTGCAGCCATACTCTTATCACTGCCTTGTCCGTTCTCCAGATTGATTGTAAGCCCTTCTTCTTCCATGTATCCAAGATTGATTGCAAGATAGAGTGGGGCATAGAACACACTGTGTGTTACTTCGTTAAGTGTTATCGTGCTTGAATCTTTTTTACAGCCCACAAACATAAAGCAAGGGGTGATGAAAAGTATTAAGCAAAGTATCAATGTAAAAATTTTTTTCAAAATAGTATACCTCCTTAAAATTTTTACAATTTATTCTATTCAAAAAATAAAAAAATGGTTAAAAACACTTTAAAAATTTATAATGGAGTGGTATAATGTAAATTATTATAAGAGAATAAGGGTATGAACAGAAAAAAAGATTTAATTTCAGGTATATTGTTTTGTGTGTATGCAGTTTTATTTCTACTTTTTGTTCCAACCACGTTTTTTGGTGGACAAATCATAGGCGGTGGGGTGTACTTTGTGTGCTTTGCAGTTACTATTGCATACTTTATCTTGGATTTAAAATATGAATTTTCTTTTAAAACATTTTACAGATTTTTTGTGTATATCAATGATCTTATAATTATTATGGCAATTGCAATTTTTATTTATTATGGTATACATACACTTTGGACAATATTTACTCTTTGCATTGTATCACTTATATTTTTTGCTGATTTATTGTGTAAAGACAGAGTACAAAGTAAAGATAAAGCAAATATTACTGCAAACGTTGCAAATTTGCTTGTGATGTCAGCAATCTTTCCATATTTCTTCTTTGCAAAATTGGATTACTCAATAATGCTTATATGTATGATTGTTGCAACAATAACTCTTGTTTGTAAAATCATACTTGCAATTAATTCATATAAAGCAAAAAAGTTGAGTGAAGAAAAAACTGAAAATAACGAAATTGACAGTGTGATAAAAAACAATGTTCAAGACGAGGTCTTGGAATAGGGGGATACAAATGAAAGTTTTTAAAATTATTTTAATAGTGCTATTATTTGCCAGTTTTTTAGCAGGTTTGGTCATGGTGCTTTTTGCAAAGAGTTTTGCTCAAGTAAAGCATAAAGGTCAAGACAACACAAGAAGAGAACTTAAAATGAAATTGATAGGCTATGTACTTTTTATGGCGAGTTTCGCATTTGCCATATTTCAAAGCATGATATCATGGTAGGGAGAAAAATATGAACGACAAGAAAACTTATGAACCAAAAGAATTTGAAGATGAAATTTATAAATATTGGGAAAGTAAAAAATATTTTCATGCAGATGTGGATAAAAATAAAAAACCATTTTGCATTATTATGCCACCACCAAATGTAACCTCGCAGGCACATATTGGTCACGCACTTGACTGTACTTATCAAGATATACTTACAAGATTTAAAAGAATGCAGGGCTACAGTGCACTTTGGCTTCCTGGTGCAGACCATGCAGCCATTGCAACTGAAAGTAAAATTGTTGCTAAACTTGCAAAGGAAGGCAAGTCTAAAGAAATGATCGGCCGTGAGGCTTTTGATAAAGAAGCTTGGGATTGGTATAACTATTATGGCAACAGAATTATGAATCAGTTTAAAAAGATGGGATTTTCTGCGGATTGGGACCGTTATCGTTTTACAATGGATCCACAGAGCACAAAGGCAGTTTTAGAGGCTTTTATAAGACTGTATAACAAAGGTTATATCTATCGTGGAACAAGACAGACACATTGGTGCACAACTTGTAAATCTGTTATTTCTGATGATGAAGTGGAATTTTCTGATGAAAGTGGATTTATGTGGCATATTCGTTATCCTTATGCTGATGGCAGTGGGTATATAACTGTTGCAACAACAAGACCAGAAACATTGTTTGGTGATACTGCTGTTGCAGTAAACCCAAAAGACAAAAGATATAAAAAGATTGTGGGCAAGATGCTTAAATTGCCACTTACTGACAGAGAAATACCAATCATTGCAGATGACTATGTTGAAAGTGACTTTGGTACTGGAATGGTTAAGATCACTCCAGCACATGATCCAAATGACTATTTGGTGGGGCAACGTCACAATCTTGAATTTATACAGGTTATTGATAAAGAGGGTAAAATCACAGAGGTTGCTGGTTCACGCTATGCCGGGCTTTCAATAAACGATGCAAGACAGAAAGTGGAAGAAGACTTAGCTGTTCAAGGTTATCTTGAAAAGAAAGAACCTTACAAACATAATGTTGGGCACTGTTATAGATGTCACACACCTATTGAGCCAATGCTTACCGAACAGTGGTTTGTTAAAATGAGTGAGCTTGTTAAACCAGCAATTAATGTCGTAAAACAGGGCGAGCTTAAAATTCATCCAAAACGTTTTGAGAAAAACTATTTCCATTGGCTTGAAAACATACAGGATTGGTGCATAAGTCGTCAAATTTGGACTGGGCACAGAATACCAATTTATTATTGTGATAAATGCCACAAACCTATTGCAAGTGCAACAATGCCAGAAAGTTGCGAGTGTGGATGCAAAACATTTACGCAAGATCCAGACGTGCTTGATACATGGTTCTCTTCTGCACTTTGGCCATTTTCAACACTGGGCTGGCCAAATAAGACTCCAGAGCTTGAATATTTCTATCCAACAACAGTTCTTGTTACTGCCTATGATATTTTGACACAGTGGGCCACTAAAATGGTGTATATGGGCTTTGAGTGCGCTGGTGACACTCCATTTAAAAACTGCTTAATTCATGGACTTGTGCGTGATGAACTTGGCAGAAAAATGAGTAAAAGCCTTGGCAATGGTATTGATCCACTTGAAGTTGTTGAAAGCTATGGAGCTGACGCGCTGCGTATCGCCCTTGTAAAAGATATGGCTATGGGTATGGACAGCAGATTCTCAATGCAAAAAGTTGAAAATGCACGTGGATTTATAAACAAGATATGGAATGCAAGCAAATTTGTTTCACTGCACAGTCAAGATGTTCAACTTTTGCCGGTTGACAAAGCACAAAAAGAAACAAAAGATAAATGGATTCTGTCAAAACTTTCAAAAGTAATAAAAGTTGTGACTGGCAACTTGGAAAAATTTGACACAGCTGTGGCTTTAACAAACTTATACAACTTTGCATGGAATGATTTTTGTGACTGGTACATAGAGCTTTGTAAACCTTCAATATATCGTGGTGGGGAAGATAAGCAAAATACTGTAAGCATCTTGTCTTATGTGTTTGAGCAAATTTTAAAACTTTTACATCCATATATTCCTTATGTTACAGAATATATCTATCAAAATATGAATTTTGCAGATAAGACAACTGAAAGCATAATGGTAAGTGAGTTTCCTAAAGCATTCAGTGTGAAAAGTTTTGATGAAGACTATACATATCAAGAAAAATTGATTGAAACTATTAAGGCAATCAGAAATGCTAAAACAGAAAGTAAAATTCCAACCAATGTAAAGTCTGAGGTCTATTTTGGTGACATTAATGGACTTGGAGTGAACAAGGAAGAACTTGAGAAACTTGCACTTGTTACTTTAAAGGCGGAAAGTGGGGAAGGTAAGGTCATTTATACCCCTCTTGGTGAGTTTGTCTTGCTTGATGAAAAGAAAGATAAAGATGAGCTTATTAAAGAGCTTGAAGCACAAATTTCAAAAGTTAAGTTTGAGGTGGAAAGAAGCCAAAACATGCTTAATAATCCTCGTTTTGTGGAAAAAGCACCTGCAAACTTAATAGAGAGTGAAAAGACTAAACTCGCAGAAAATAAGAAAGCATATGAGGCTCTTGTTGAAAAACTTGCAAAAATAAAATAATTTATATGAATTTTAAATAAAAGGTGGAAAAACAATGTTCCACTTTTTATTTTTCGTCATTTTCGTCTAAAATTTGCATAAAATCGGCATTTTTTGGACGTCATTTTTTTTGTGCCAACATTTATCTTGTGTTAATATATCAATGTTTGCAAAAAATGCAAATAAAATTATTTTTTAAAAGGAATATTACAGAATTATGGAAAAACAGATTTCAGTTTTAATCGCAGATGAAAATAAGGAGCAAGTGAGCAAACTTAAGAGTTTTTTAGAAACACAGGAAAATATTTTATCAGTTTCAGTTGCAATTGATGGCGAAGATGCCTGCAATAAGATCATTTTAAATAATCCAGATGTTGTAATTATGGATCTTATACTTTCTGGCATTGATGGATATGAAGTGATTACAAAAGCCAAAGAAAATGGTGCAAAAAGTAAATTTATTGTTGTCTCTTCCCTTTCAAATGATACATTTGTGCAAAAAGCTATGCTTTGTGGTGTGGAGTATTATATGATAAAGCCAGTGAATTGTGATGTTTTATATAAAAGAATTTTTGATCTTTTTGAAAATAAAGTGGAAATTTCAAAACCTGAAGCTGTAGAGTCAGAAGAAAGTGTTGCATCTGTTAAATCTTCAAAAAATAAACTGCTTGAAGAAAAGATAACAAATATCTTTATAACTGTGGGAATTCCAGCACACATTAAAGGCTATTATTTTCTGCGTGAGGCAATAAAGATGGCTATTGAAAATCCAGAGGTCATTAACAGTATTACAAAACGACTTTATCCATCAATTGCAGAAAGGTTTGATACATCTGCAAGCAAAGTTGAACGTGCAATCAGACATGCCATTGAAGTGGCTTGGAATCGTGGAAAGATTGAAAATATCAACTCTGTATTTGGTGTAAAAGTTTATTCAAACAACGAAAAACCAACAAACGGAGAATTTATTGCGCTTGTTGCTGATAAGATGCTTATTGAAGGTTAATTATTGTCCTGTTGTCCTATTTTTTCAACACGAAAATGTACACATTTACTGTGTTTTATAAAACATTCCAGGCAGTTACATATTTATATATGTGGCTGTCTGGAATTTTTATTTGCCTTATTTGTGCATATTTTTATTTTGAAATGTTGTTGTGTAATGAATTGTTTTAAGTTAGGTTGTTAGAATTTTTGGTGCGTTTTTATAAAAAAATAAAAAAAATTATAAAAACTGTTTACAAATCATAAACTATCGCTATAATATATGAGAAATAGCATATAGAAGGAGTAAGTTATGGGTAAATATAAAAAATGTCCACGTTGCGAACTTAACTATATTTTGGTTGAGGAGGAATTGTGCCCAGTCTGCAAGGCAGAGCTTAAACTTGCACCTGCTCTTGATGATGATGACTTGGAACTTTGCACTATTTGTGGTAAGAATCTTATAACCGTTGATCAGGTTATGTGCGATGATTGTGCAAAAAAAAGAAATCTTGATGATATTGTTGATGAATCTGAAAGTGAATCTGATGATGAAGATATTGCTGAACTTGACTATGACGAAGAAGTCTCTGCAGAGCAAGAGGCTCTTGACAGTGTTGATCAAGAAGAGACATTGGAAGATCCATTGGAAGATGCACCTGAAGGATTTACGGATATTGAAGCCTTTGAAGATGAAGATGAAGAAGAGGAAGAAGATGATATGTACCATGGTGAAGAGGAAGAAGATGACTTTGACCTTGGAGACATTGACGATATTGACCTTGATGATGAAGATGAGGACGACGAAGACGACGAAGACTTTGATGATGACTTTTTAAAAGATAAAAACAAAAAATAATAAAAATTTAAGACCACTAATTTGTGGCCTTTTTTTATTGTTTAAAAATCATGATTTAAGGGAAAATTTAAGTCAGTGAGGCAAAAATGAGAAAAGTAAATGCAAAGCTTGAAGATATTATCAGACAGATTAATTCTCTGAAAGGACAAAACTTGAATTTTGAAGTGACAAGAGGAAGAAAAAAGACAATAAAGTTTTTGGGAGTTATAGAGAGTGTATATCCCAGCATATTTGTTGTGAAAAGTAAAGATGCGGAAAATGAAAATTCACTTTCTTATTCCTATGCAGATGTGCTTTGTGGAGATGTATGTATCAAGGAAACAGAAAATTTTGCAAAATAATTTTTAAAATAGTCATAAATTTAAAAAATTGCTTATAAAATATAGCAATACCACAAAGGGGGATGATTTATGGCGTTTGAAAATTCGCAAGCCTTTACACTGGAGGGCAAAAAAATTATACTTTCCGACCAATTTCAAAGTACAACAAGGTTGGAGGTGCCAAATGAAAAACCTTTAAAGAAGGTTTTGAGTATCAATGCAAATGTGAAGATTACTGGACAAGAAAAAGTGAGTGATGGGATTGAGTTTTCTGGCAAATGCACTTATCATGTTGTCTATGAAACTGAAGAAAATGGGTTTGCGGCACTCAATGCTGTTACAGATTGGCAACAGAAACTTGATGCAATAGAAACAGAGAGTTTTACTATCACTGCAGAGGTTGCTGAAAATGTCATAACTGGCATGTCAGCAAGTGAACTTGCACTATCGTCACTTATAAATGTCAGTGTTGTTGGCATAACTGCTGATAAAATTTATGCGGCAGATGGCATGGGATTTGATTATGTAAAAAGTGAAAAAACTTATGAGTATCAAAAGGCTGTCAATTTTGTAAGCGAAAGTTTCAATGAAGTTGCTGATATGCAGGTAAGTGGTAAAATTGATGAAATTTTGACATACTTTGGAGATGTTAGACTTAAAGACGTAATATCTGGGATAGATATGCTGACACTTGAAGGCGAGATTTTCATTAACACATCATATGTTGTTGGCGGAGAGGTTGTAAATCAAGTAAAAACTATTGATTTTAAAAGAGAAATTGCTGCTCTTTCAACAGTTCCGAACAATTTTATTGATGCAAATGTTGCATTAAATGGGCTTATTGTAACTGCTTCTGTCAGCGAAATTGACAATAATTCAACTCTTGTATTTTCTGCAGAGTTAAAGGCAGATGCTGCCATTTATTCACGCGACAATTTGACTGTGGTTGAAGATATGTTTTCTTTGACAAAAGAAATAAATGCCCAGTATCAATGTCTTGCCTCTTGTGTTTATGAAGGCGAACAGAATTTCCAAGATAACCAAGTATTGACACTGCCGCTCAACAATGACGCCGATGACATTTTGTATGTTTCTGGAGTAAAGGCTGCTGTCAATGATGTTATTACTGCTGAAAATGGAGTTTTATTAAATGGCTGTCTTGTGACTGATGTAGTGCTTAAAGATCAGTCAGATGAAAAAATCATAATTAATGGCATGGCTCCATTTACCATAGAGCTTACAGATGTTTCAGCTGATCAAGATTTTAAAGTAAAGGCAAAATTGTTATCATATAAATTAAAGTCTCAAAATGAAGTTTCACTTTCAGTAGAATTTTACATTACAAGCAAAAAAGTGAAAAATGAGTATATAACTTACATATCTTCTGCTGAAGAATGTGAGGACAAAGTGCCAAATGATTGTGCAGTAAGAGTGTATGTTGCAGGCAAGAATGAAAGACTTTTTGATATCGCAAAGAAAATTAATGTAAGACCAGATGACATCATTGCACAAAATCAAGGTGCTGAAAATGGCATAGATGAAGGTGCAAGACTTGTTATATATAATCCACTTAATCTTAATTTTTAAGTTATTATAAATTTTCATAAAAAAGCAAATTGTGATAAAATTTGCTTTTTTTTATTGTTTATTTAATTTGTTATTTAAGCACAATTTTTTACGAGGTGAAATTATGAAAAAATTTATTATTATGGTCATATCGTTTGTTTGTTTATGTGGGCTTTGCACAGTGATGTTTGTTTGTAAAGATGACAAAAATACTGATCAAGCATATTTAAGAGTTCATATTCGTGCAAACAGTAATCTTGCAATTGATCAAGAGGTTAAATACCAAGTAAAAGAAAAAATTGTGGACTATCTTACTCCGCTTCTTGTTGATGGTGTGGATTTTGAAAGTGCATATCATATTTTAAATGATAACATTGTAAATATAAAAAATGTTGCAGACGCAGAACTTAAAAATAAAGGTTTTGATTATATGTCAAACGTCTATCTTAATGAAGAATATTTCCCAACTCGTGAATATGGAGAACTTGTGCTTGAAAATGGCTACTATGATGCACTTATTGTGGAACTTGGCAGTGGAACAGGGGATAACTGGTGGTGCGTTGTTTATCCTCCACTTTGCTTTATAGGTAATGAGGGCAGCAGTGTAAAAAATATAAAGTATAAGTCTAAAATAGCCGAAATTGTAGAAAAGTTTTTCCAATAAAAAATTTTTGTTTACAAAATTTTACAAATATGTTATTATTATGATGAAAATATGGAGGAAAGTGTATGTCTGACAAATATGATGCTAATTTATACACAAGGGAAGACCTGCTTAAAATCGGTATTTATGATTTAAGAGAACTTGGAAGGGAAGTTGGTGTGCCATCTCCAACAACTTTAAAAAAGGAAGAGCTTATTGATTATATTGTGGGCATACTTTACGGTCAGATCCCTAAAAACAGTTCAAAGACACTTCGTGGAAGACCAGCAAGGGCAAGGGAAAAATCTTATCAAAAGTTTATTGACCTTATTGACAAAGTTGAAGCACCAAAGTGCAATAATAATTTCATAAGTAAGGAAGATGACCATTTTGACACAAGTTTTGCATATTCAGGCACTGTGCTGTCAAAGGTTGCAAGCTATAAAGAAGACTATGTCAATGCTGTAAAAGATGATGTTTTACTGAAAAAAGGTGTTGTGTGCTTCGAAGATAATAATTTTTATGTGCGCAAGTTAAGATTCGTTGCAACAAAAACTGATGCCGTGATTCCAACTCAACTTGTAAATGAATACAACATTAAAGATAATGATATCATTGACTATTTCTTGGACGAAGATGAACAAAAAGTATCGCAAATTATTAAAATAAACGGAAATATGGCAAATAAACTTGACATTTTAAGCACAAAAAATGTCTTGTCTGCCCCTGAAGATTCAATCAGTATTCAAAATCAATTTTCTATTAAAACTCCAAGTTCAGACATTGTTATCGCCAGTAGTGCTGATAAAAGAATAGAATTGGTGCAAAATATTTCACAAATTTTCAGAGAGTATGAGTACAGCGTTTGCAAAGTTTGCTTTGACAGACCAACACCTGCTGTTGGCGTGCAAAATACTTTGCAAATGACAGAATATTTCCCAGAGTGTGTGGGTGATGAATTTGAAACTGTATCCATGATTGAAAGTGCAGTTGAGCGTGCTAAATTTTTTGCAAGGCTTGGGTATAAAACATTACTTATAATTGACAATTTGAATTGGCTTATAAGTATTTTAAACACCTATCCAGCTGCATCTTATGGTAATTTTGTTCAAAAAATGGCGAAGTTAAGTGTTTCTGACGCAATTACAGTGGTGTGTGTGACAGGGCCAATGGGGCAGGAACAACTTAATCAGTATGTAGGCATTTTTGACAAGATTATCAATGCTGATTAAATGTTATAACTTAAAAATAAAAGGATAACATTTGGTGTGTTATCCTTTTTTATTTTAAACTTGCTTCTTCAAGTACAAGTTTATCAAAAGAGACTGTTTCAACAAAGTCAGCCGGCAAAAATACTGCACGGTTGAACTCAACAAAGTTGTCAGTGTGATACTTTAACACCATTGGTGATGGAATATCCATCTTGTGGCAGATTTCTTGTACGTGAAGATAAAATTGGCCGCTTAAAAATTGGTCGATACTTTCATATATCATGCTGCTTGTTATGCGATTATGTTTATAGGTTTTTGCCCAAATTCTTATCATGGTGGCCTCCACTTTTAAAGTTTAGCAAAATTCTGTGCATAAAGCAACTAAAAAAATAATATATTTTTTATAAAAAACAGTTGACAAGTTGGTTTTCTAAATTTATAATACGCGTTATAAAAATAAGTTTAATCTGCGAGCAATTAAACGCAGTGAAAATGATTTCTAGTTTATGAAGGAGGACAGTAATATGGCAGAAATCTATATAACTCTTGAAGGCAAAAAAGAAAAGGAAGAAAGATTGGAGTACTTAAAGACTGTAAGACGTCCAGAAGTGCTTGAAAAACTTAAAACTGCTCGTGAATATGGTGACTTGAGCGAAAATTCTGAATATGATGCTGCAAGGGCTGAACAAGGCAGGGTTGAGTCTGAAATTAATATGATTGAAGAAACTTTGCGTCAAGCTAAAATTGTTGACTCAAGTGAGCTTGCAAATGACGTCGTAAGGGTTGGCTCAACTGTTAAAGTTCTTGATGAAGAAATTGGTGAAACAGAAGAATATAAAATTGTTGGTGTCATTGAAAGTGACCCAGACAGAGGCTGGATTTCAAATGCTTCACCTATTGGTAAGGCTCTTATTGGTAAGAAAAAAGGTCAAACTGCGACAATTGTTACACCAAACGGAAGCTATGATCTTAAAATAGTTTCAATTAAATAGGACTAATTTTTATTATAAGAATAAGACAAACTTTTTTGTCTTATTCTTTTTTATTGACAAAAAGGTATGATTTCTGTTACTTTATATATATGGTAGATTATTCTGAAGTAATTAAACAAAGCAAAGCCTATGAAATGGTGATAAAAGACAAGGCATCACAAAGGTTAAGCCACACTTATCTTCTTGTGTCAGAGGACCAAGATTATGCTTTTGCTTTTGCAAAAATAATGTCTGCTGCGGTGCTTAATGTGGAAAATAAACATTCAAGTATGTTAAAGATTGAGAAAAATATTCATCCTGACGTCATAATTTTTGGTGAAGATGAAAAGATAATGGTTGCAGATGCAGAAAAAATTGTATCAGATGTGTTTGTGCGCCCTTTTGAAGAAGATAGCAAAGTTTATATTTTACTCAATTTTGATGAATGTAATGAAGAAACACAAAACAAGCTGCTGAAAACTATTGAAGAGCCTACGCCTGCGTCATATTTTATACTGACTGCAAAGTCTGAAAATAAACTTTTACAGACAGTAATTTCAAGATGTAAAATGATCACTTTAGATTTAATAAGTGAGGAAAATATTGAAAAAATGCTTTCAGCTGTTTTAATTTCTGGTGACATTGCAAAAACTTGTGCTTCTTGCTGTGCGGGGGTATTTTCTCGTGCATATAAAATGGCGATAAATAAAGATTTTATCAGTCTTTATAACAACATTTTTGCATGCCTGAAAAATATGAATACGAGCAGAGATGTTTTAAAATATGCAAACATCTTTTCATCAAAAGAAATTGACAAGGCAGAATTTGCAGATCTTATGATGACTGTTGTGCGTGACCTTTTGATGATAAAAATAGGTGATGAGAAACTTATAAATAATAAGCATAAAATAAAAGAGCTTGGTGAAATTGCACAAACTTTCTCTGTCAAAGCTCTTTCTAAAATTATTGAATATTGTTTGCAACTTAAAGAGGATTTGATTTATAATACTAATGGTGTAAGTGCCATTGATGCGTTGCTATTTAATATTGTGGAGGCAAAAGTTACATGCAAAGAGTAGTTGGTATAAAATTTAAAAATTCAGGTAAAATTTACACTTTTTCAACAAATGGTCTTGACCTTTATATTGGTGATGATGTTGTTGTGGACAGCTCGGTTGGTTTGTCGCTTGGGAAAGTGGTTTTTAATAACAGAGAAATTGATGAGCTTGAACTTTCAGAACCACTGAAAAGTGTTTTAAGAAAGGCCACTGAAAAGGATTTAAAGAATTATAAAGAGCTTGAGCAGAAAGCAGAGAAAGATATAGTTTTGGTTAAGGGAAAAGTCAAAGAACTTGGCCTTGAGATGAAGATTGTTTCAGCAGAGTATTTGCTTGATGGAAGCAAAATTGTCATTGAGTTTTCAGCAGAGGACAGGGTGGATTTCCGTGACCTTTTGAAAGAACTTGCTGCAATGCTGAAAGTCAGAATAGAGTTGCACCAAGTTGGACAGCGTGATGAAGTGAAAATTAAGGGCGGAATTGGTCCTTGCGGGGAGATTTGTTGTTGTTCGAGATTTCTTAACGACTTTGAACATGTTACCGTTAAGATGGCTAAAACTCAAGGCCTTTCATTAAATCCAACAAAGATAAGTGGACTGTGCGGCAGATTGATGTGTTGTTTGGCATATGAAAACAAGGGATATGAGGAAATTTTAAGAAAAATGCCCAAATTAAACACAATGATAAACACACCAAAAGGTAATGGTGTAGTCACATACAATGATATTTTAAGAGAACGTGTTTCTGTTAAAATACCAAATGGAGAGGACAGTTTTACAGTTTATGATTTTGCTTTAAGTGAATTAAATGGTGAACAAAAAGAGCAAAAAGTTCAACAAACACATATTGAAAATGAAGTTAAGCAACAAAGTGCATCAGAAGAAACCGAAAAACAGCCAAATGAAACGCAAAACAGTGAAAATGATAAAGTGACCTTTTTTAAAGATCAGCAGAATAATTCTTCAGAGCATAAGAAATTCAATGGTCACAAAAGATTTAATCATAACAAAAACAAAATGAAGAAAAGTAAATAGGAGAAAATTTATGGCATACAAAATAACAGAAAAATGTATTAAATGTGGTGGATGTGTTGCAGCATGTCCAGTGGAAGCAATATCTTTTAAAGATGGCAAGGTTGTAATTGATCCAGCAAAATGTATCTCTTGTGGAACATGTGCTGCAGTTTGCCCTGTTGGTGCACCAGAAGCCTAATATGGAAGAACTTTTAGATTTACAATACAAAGGTCTTAAAATTTTTCAAGATCCAGAGGGCTATTGCTTTACATCAGACTCTGTTCTTTTGGCAAACTATATTAAATGCAAACCTAAAGATGTCGTGGTGGAGTTTTGTGCTGGAAGTGGTGTTATTTCCGTATTACTTTCAGGAAAACAAAAGCTAGACAAAATTTATGCATTTGAGATCCAAGAAAAATTGTGTGACATGTTTAAAAAGTCTATATCATATAACAAGTTGCAAGACAAAATAATTGCAATCAATGACAAGCTTGAAAATTCAACAAATTATATTTCGTATGAAGTTGCAGATATTGTGTTTTGTAATCCGCCATATCATGAAGGTGGAGATACAAGTGACAAAAAAGAGATTGCACTTGCAACCCATGAAATTCAAACCAGTTTAGATAGCATAATTGCAAGTGTTAATAAAGTGTTAAAGTATGGTGGTAAGTTTTTCATGGTGCACAGGGTGGAAAGGCTTGTTGATGTTTTGACAACGTTAAGAAAATACAAAATAGAGCCAAAACAGATGTGCATTGTCTATCCTAAAATGACCAGTGAGCCAGTCGTGTTTTTGCTGACTGCAATAAAGGGTGGCAAAAAAGGTTTAAGAATGTCACAGGTAAAATTTGCTGAAGATTTTAATAAATCAGTCCAAAGTTTTTAGATAAAACGACAGATAAAACAAGCAATTAAACTTCCAATGAAACAGCTTATAAGCGCAAGTGGTATTGTGCCTTTAAGCTTTTTTATTTTGATTGTGCTGAAATACACTGCAACAATATAAAATACTGTATCAGTCGCACTGACTATGACACTTGCACAGTGAGAGATATAACTGTCTGGGCCATATGTAACATAAAGATCTTTAAGCATGGCAATGCTGCCACTGCCTGAAAATGGCCTTATGACCATGAAATCAACAAGCTCTTTTGGAACGCCTATGAAATTGAAAACTGGCGCGACAAAATTGGCTATTGTCACAGAAAGTCCGCTTACTTTAAACAGTTCAACAAGTATAAAAATGGCTACAAGATAGGGAAAAGTGTTGATGCAAAGCTCAACTGATCCCTTTGCCCCCAAAGTAAAATGTTCATATGCGTTAACTTTCTTTACAAAGCAATAAATAAGTAGTAAAATAATAATGATGGGAAGAATATAATTTGACATTATTTTTTACCTCTCATCTTTCTTGAAAAAAGACTGTATATTTTTACAAGCAGTACGCCAACTGTGGTTGAGCATATGCTGGTGATGATTGATGGCAAAATAATTGCGGCGGGACTGGCACTTCCTGCTGATGTCATAAGGCTTATTATTGTTGAAGGCAGAAACTGCAGGACTGTGGAGCTGATGATTATAAGCATGGTCATCTGCAGTGTTGCAGAATCTTTATTTGGATTGTCTTTTTGCAGGCTTTCCATTGCTTTGATTCCAAGCGGAGTCGCTGCGCCGCCCATGCCCAGCATATTTGCAGACATGCTCATGCTTATATATTTTCTGCTTTCATCTGATAAATTTTTTTTACCAAATATCAAATTGATAAGTGGGGAAAGAATTTTGGAAAATTTATTTGCAATACCAGTCTGCTCAAGTATGGAAAAAATGCCCATCCAAATTGCATAAATAGCCATCAGTTCAAGCGAAAGACTGACTGCCTTATTTGACGCTGAATTAAGGGCAATTAAAACATTTTCTGGACTTGTGAACACAAGCAAAGTTATA